>JAAFHP010000067.1 GCA_013298405.1 Alphaproteobacteria bacterium
ATGTTTTTAAATCATCTGTACAGCAGTATGGATGAGCCGGAGATCAAAATTATTGATGTTTTTGTGTGTAAGTTGAGAAAAAAATTGGCAAAAGCTTCGGGTGGTATGAACTATATAGAAACAGTTTGGGGGCGTGGTTATATGCTCAAAGACTATGAAGATAGTAATTCCATGCCATCGATGATGGAAGATAAGTCTTTCTCACATGTAATGTAAACAATTTTAAAGTAGTCCTGTGTACACACGGACTACTTACCCTAAAAGAAAATACTAAATGCTAGAAGTAGATGTCGTAATAATAGGGGCGGGCCCTGTTGGAATTTTTGGCGCATTTCAAGCTGGAATGCTTAAGATGACTTCATGTATAATAGATGCACTCGATATTCCAGGCGGTCAATGCAGTGCTCTGTATCCAGAAAAACCAATTTTTGATATACCAAGTCAACCTACAATACTAGCGCAAGATTTAATTGATAATTTAGTCAGTCAAGCAGCTCCCTTTGAGCCAATTTATCTGTTATCTAGGCAAGTGGATTCTTTAACAATTGTTGAGAATAAGTTTATTCTAGGCACTTCTAAAGGGGATAATATTGTTACTAAGGCAGTTTTTATCGCAGCTGGGGCTGGTTCTTTTGGTCCTAATAGGCCGCCTTTAGATAATATTGAAGAGTATGAAGGTAAATCTATTTTTTATCATGTCTCTAAAAAGGAGCAATTTAAAGGAAAGAATATTCTCATTGCTGGAGGAGGGGACTCTGCTGTTGACTGGGCAATATCATTATCTGAAATTGCGAATGTCAGCATAGTGCACAGGAGAGCAAAGTTTAGAGCTGCTCCATCGAGTATTGCTACTCTTAATATGCTTTCTACCCAAGGTAAGATTAAAATCATTACAGATTTTCAGCTATCTGCACTAAAAGGTAAAGATGGAGCGCTAGAAGAAGTAGAATTAGTTGATTTAGATGGTAACAAACAATCGATTGTAGCAGATATAATGCTACCTTTTTTTGGATTGGCTCAGAATTTGGGACCGTTGTTAGATTTTGGCCTTGCAATAAAAAATCATCATATTGAAGTCAGTTTACCTTATTTTGAAACTAATATTCCTGGAATATATGCTATTGGAGACGTGGCAACATACGAAGGAAAACTGAAATTAATTTTAACTGGGTTTGCAGAGGTGGCATCTAGCTTCCATCATGCTTATCCAAGAGTGTTTGATGGTAAGTCGTTACATTTTGAATACTCAACTACGAAAGGTATTAAATAGTAAAAATTAAAAAAATTGTTTCAATGTTCGATAATGTATATCAAATATTTCCTCAAGTACTGGGTATAACAATTGCAGTTGTGCCATTTATTATTGCTAAATATATTAGTAAAAAAATATTTAATGGTATAATAGCAAGGACGCATGATGTATCTCGGCATACTGTGCTAATATTTATAAGTAAATCTATTGATTTTATCATATTAGTCTTTGGTGTTTTAACGCTATTAGGAACTTTAGGATTTGATGTAAGAGCACTACTTGCTGGACTTGGTTTGACTGGCTTTGCCCTTGGCTATGCACTAAAAGAAGTGCTTGAAAATATCATTGCCGGAATAATACTAATTTTTTATAAGCCAATTGAGATAAATTCATATATCTCTTTATTGGATGCAAAAGGAAAAGTAATTAGTATCGACCTAAGATATACTACAATTGAAGATGGAGATCACCTACACTTGATTCCTAATTCAAAATTGATCTCAGAAAAAGTTACTATTTTAACAAAGTAATTCATTAACATGACTAATAGTACTACATGTAGTACTATTAGCGATGAGTAAATACACCCAGGGTAAAAATGGCTTATTTAAATGCAAATATTGCACGAAAAACTTTATACACGCTGATTGATGAAGTGGCATTAAGTCATGAGCCGAAGTTGATAAAGGGAAAACGAAATACAGCAGTATTGCTATCTGTAGAGGATTGGGATGATATTCAAGAAACTTTGATGGTAGCGACTAATAAAGAACTTAGTGACTCTCTAATCAAAGGTAAGAATACGCCTTACGTTGAGTGTAGCACAGAATTAGATTAGTATGTAGATGTATATTTTATACTATACACCTGAAGCAAAAAAGGATTTTAAAAAAATCACTCAATCAAACCATCGTACAAATTGTTTGGAGTTACTTGATCTAATAAAGAAAGATCCACTACAAACTACACCTCCATATAAAAAACTTAAAGGGGTATATGGCGGCATGTATTCTCGTCGTATTAATATTCAGCACCGCCTATTTTATGAAATCGATGAACAAAATAAGAGAATAAAAATATTACGAATGTGAAGTCATTATGGTGACAACTAGGGGTAGTAAGTTCTAAGATTTCATATAAATAATAGGAAAAACAACTCTGACTGATTTGTTTTGTTTGTTATGAACTTATACAAAATCAAAATAATAACTTGACTGCTCATAGCTATTAATCTATGATTCAGATCTAGCCAAAGAGCGCGGTAAAAACACTTTTTTAGGTTAGGCAACCAATTATGAAAGGAACTATTGATCATTCTGCAATAGCTAACATCAACCACAATGTTCCTTCCTCAGTTAATTCTAAAATTTCAAAATTTATTGATTTTATTTGGCCTATTTATAGGCACGAATTACCAAAATTTTTGTTTATAACTTTGTTGATGTTCTGCATCCTAGGCATTCAAAACTTAATTCGCGCTACTAAAGACAGTATAATCAATACTATGATTGGTGTAGAAACCAGTTCATTTTTAAAATTGTGGGGAGTAATACCATCTGCAATTCTTGTCACAATAATATATGTAAAACTTGTAAGTGTGATGAAAGGAGAAAATATATTCTATATGATTATGAGTATATTTCTGGGATTTTTCTTCTTATTTGCTTTCTATCTTTTTCCTAATCATGAGATGTTTCATCTCTCAAAAGAAACCGCTAATTACTTAGTGCAGCAATATCCTAATTTAAAATGGTTTATATTATTGTTATCCAATTGGAGTTTTTCATTATTTTATATAATTGCTGAGTTGTGGCCAAATGCTATTTTTGCGCTTCTCTTTTGGCAATTTGTTAATAAAATTACTAGCGTTGAAGAGTCTAAGAGATTCTATGTTTTATTTGGATTACTAGGCCAAACTGGACTTTACTTCACAGGGACTTTTCTTGAAAATTTACAATTCATCAATGATTACTTTGCTAAACTACTCAATATTCAAGACCATACAAGTGAATTATCAATTCAGATTATTATATCAGTAGTAACAATCCTAGGGTTTATTGGTCTATTTGCTTTTTGGATGCTTAATCATAAAATTTTAGATATTGCAACCGCGGAAAACCTACAATTTAAAGTCAAAAAGAATCAACTTACCTTAAAAGAAAGTTTTCAGATGATTGTTCAATCAAGGTACATTAGGCTTATCGCTATACTATTAATGTGCTATGGTATGGCGATAAATCTTGTCGAAGGGCCATGGAAAGCTGAAGTAGCTAAAATATACACAACTCCAACAACATATGCTGCGTTTGTTGGTAGTTATTTAAGCTACACGGGAATATTCACTATCTTTTTTGTGTTACTGGGATCAAATGTGGTGCGGCTGCTAGGGTGGGCATCGGTTGCGATAATTACACCTTTGATGGTGCTTGTAACTGGACTAGCATTTTTTGCGGTGGCTAATTTTGACTCTGTAGCTACTTTTATGATGCTTAGTTTTGCATTTACTAATCCAGTTATGCTTGCAATTGTAATAGGTGCCATACAAAATGTCCTGAGTAAGTCTAGTAAATACACCTTATTTGATTCTACAAAAGAGATGGCATATGTTCCTCTTGATGAACAGCTTAAAACTAGGGGTAAAGCAGCAGCAGATATGCTAGGTACTAAGTTAGGAAAATCTGCTAGTGCGTTATTACAATCAATGATATTTGTGGTATTTCCTGCGGCTACTTACTCTTCAATTTCAACATACTTGATGTTTGTATTCTCAATAATCTGTATTATATGGATTTGGGCGGTAATCGAACTTAATAAAGAATATAAAAAAGAGTGTATTGCTGCTGGGCATGAAAGTTATTTTTGATAATAAATTAGTGCTAAATAACTGCTTGTTTATCCCTTAATATTGAAAACACTAAGCTACTATTGTATAAAGTTGTCTTAAAGTGATTTAAACCTAATCAAACTTACTCCTAATGCATAAATATATATATTATTTCGGTAAAACACTATCAGAAGGTGATGCTGGAATGACTGAAATACTTGGTGGGAAAGGTGCGCACTTAGCGCAAATGTGCAAAATTGGCCTTCCCGTCCCCCCAGGTTTTACTATATCAAGTAAAATTTCTTCTATGCATATAGGGAATGAAAGCCATCTTACACAAGGGTTGCTAGAAGAGTTAGAACAAAACATAAAAAAACTTGAAAAAGAAACAGGCAAGACCTTTGGTTGTGGTAAAAATCCATTATTATTATCCATAAGATCTGGATCAAAAGTATCTATGCCAGGAATGATGGATACCATTTTAAATCTTGGCATTAATGACGAAGTAGTATCATCTTTAGCAAAATCAACATCAAATCCTCGGTTTGCTTATGATTGTTATCGTAGATTTATAGAAATGTATGGTTCTGTGGTGCTTGAGATATCGCATTACAATTTTGAGAGAATCCTAGAAGAAGTTAAAGAAGTTTCTGGAGCAACAAGTGATGGAGGGCTTAGCGCAGAACAGTTACAGGAAGTAGTGAAAAGATACAAAACTGTAATAAAAAAATATTCGGGACATGATTTTGAAGCTGACCATTTTGTGCAGCTAAAACATGCTATTCTTGCAGTATTAAAGTCTTGGATGAGTCCAAGAGCAATTACTTACAGAAATATACATAATATAAGTAATTCTCTAGGTACAGCCGTAAATATCCAGACCATGGTGTTTGGTAATAAAGGGGATGATTCTGCCACGGGGGTAGTGTTTACCAGGAATCCATCTACTGGAGAGAAAAAAATCTTTGGGGAATACTTAATAAACGCACAAGGAGAAGATGTTGTTGCTGGCATTCGTACACCATTTTCGATCCTTGCTAATGAAGGCGATGATAACAATTCAATGCAGTCATTAATGAATGAGCAATACGAGCAATTATCATTTATCTGCCATAAACTTGAAACTCATTACGAAGACATGCAAGATATTGAGTTTACTATAGAAAAAGGAAAACTCTATATTCTGCAAACAAGAAGTGGAAAAAGATCTACAGCAGCAGCGGTTAAGATCGTAGTGGACATGGTGGAAGAATCACTAATTAGTAAACAAGAGGCTTTGCTTAGAATAGAACCAGAATCTTTGCATCAATTGCTTCATACAGCTGTAGATTACAGTTCTAAGCCGCAAGTGATCGCTAGTGGTTTGCCAGCTTCCCCAGGAGCTAGTACAGGAGTAGTAGTATTCTCGCCCTATGATGCTGAGGAATTATCACGTCATCATAAAGTGATACTTGTTAGAAACGATACAAGTCCTGAAGATATCAAGGGTATGCATGTATCAGCAGGAATAATAACAGCTAGAGGCGGAATGACTTCTCATGCTGCAGTAGTAGCAAGAGGAATGGGTAAACCTTGTGTGTGCGGCATTAATGGTCTCATTGTCAGCGAGGCTAATAAAACATTTAAAACTCCTTCTGGAACTGTTGTAAAACAAGGTGAAACAATAACAATAGATGGATCAAGTGGCAAAATTCTTGTTGGTGAAATTAAATTGATTAACCCAGAATTCTCAGAGGAATTTAAAACCATACTAAAATGGGCAGATGAAGAAAAAAGAATAGTCGTTAGGGCAAATGCTGAAACAAAACTTGATGCGAGTGTTGCTATAAAATTTGGTGCAAATGGTATTGGATTATGCAGGACAGAGCATATGTTTTTTGAAAGTAACAAAATACCACTCGTAAGAGAAATGATTATTGCTCAAACGCCTGAACAAAGAGCATCAGCTATCTCTAGACTTAAGCCATTACAAACAGAAGATTTTAGGTCTTTATTTGAAATAATGTCTGGGTTACCGGTAAATATAAGATTACTAGATCCACCATTGCATGAATTCCTGCCAAAAGAAGAAAGTGATAAATTAGCTCTTGCTCAGGCTCTTGATGTTCATATTTCGTTAATAAATCATAGACTTCATGTATTACATGAAACTAACCCAATGCTTGGTCATCGTGGATGTAGGTTAGGAATTTCATTCCCTGAAATATACTCTATGCAAGTAGAAGCTATTTTAGAAGCATTTCAAAGTGTAAAGACAAATAAAGCTGATTCAACAATAGAAATCATGGTGCCGTTAATTTGTGATGTAAAGGAAATAATAAAACTAAAAGAATTAATTCTTGCAACAATCTCGAAAATGGAAACTAAGTATTCTACAAAATTTCCGATTAAAATTGGCACCATGATTGAACTTCCAAGGGCAGCGATATTAGCAGACGAAATAGCAGAGCATGTTGAATATTTTAGTTTTGGCTCGAATGACTTAACACAAACAACTTACGGGATCTCAAGAGATGATATTGGCTCATTTATGCCAGATTATATTGAACAAGGTATATTTGCCTTTGATCCTTTTGTACATATTGATATAAGTGGCGTTGGCTATTTAATCAAAATGGCTATTGAAAAGGGTAAAAGTAAAAATGCAGAACTTACAATAGGAATTTGCGGTGAACATGCAGGAGATCCAAAATCTATTGAATTTTTTGATAATATTGGGGTTGACTATGTTTCTTGTTCGCCCTATAGAATACCAATAGCAAGAATTGCTGCGGCAAGAAGTAAAATCCTATTATCTCAAGGTAGTAAATGAGTTTTGAAGAGAATTTAGATAAAATCATTTTAAAGCATAAAGATCTTTCTGATAGCTTGGCTACCGGTATAAAAGGTGAGGAGTATATTCAAGCATCGAAAGAATATTCTGATCTTGAGCCGCTTGTGGAAATAATTCAAGTGTATAAAAAAGTACTTTTAGATCTTCGGGGTGCAAAAGAATTAGCTAATGATGTCAATTTAGATAAAGAAACAAGAGAATTAGCTGACGAGGAAACCAGAGATTTAGAGGAAAAAGTTGTAAAATTAGAACGAGATGTCAAAGTTGCACTTCTACCAAAGGATGAAGCAGACAGTAAAGGTGCTATCATTGAGGTAAGGGGTGGAACTGGCGGAGAGGAGGCGGCGCTATTTGCTGCTGATTTGTTTGAAATGTATCAACGATATGCGCAAAACAAAGGTTGGAAATTTGAAATTCT
>JAAFHP010000068.1 GCA_013298405.1 Alphaproteobacteria bacterium
CAATTAAATTCTCATTATCAAGCAATGCAGCATCTAGCTCAGCTTGGTTTTGGTAGTGAGTTGTGCGATTAAAATCTTGTGCTAACCATTCGTTAATTCTTCTGCCTAAAGTTGTTAAAAACAACCTGTTGCCGCTGATATTGCGCACTTGCACTGTAACACCAGCTGTTGAATCAGATGAAACTTGAACATTAAGCTGGCTTGCTCCGCCTTTAAGTACATAACGACCATCGAAAAACGCAGTATTAACTGCGGTGTTTATTTGAGCTCGTAAGTCATCAATATGCTTTTGTAAAACAGCTACTTTATCAGAGGATATTGAAGCAGCTGTTGCAATTGTTCCAGCAGCATCTTGCATGTAAGATGATATAGATTTAAAATACTCATCAGTAATGTTAATCACATTAGTTGCATAAGAAGCCGTTTTTGCTAATGCTCCTAGAAAAAACTCTTTATCATGTAGAGAATTTCCCAAGAAACCATCAACTGGAGAGGCACTTTGATTGTCACCCGTAACCATACTTTTGCCACGCGTTGCCACTTCAGAGCTAGCAGCATTTACTTCTCTTGAAACTAGTCCAGTTAGGTCATTATTTAATGTGAGAGCCATGATTTATTTATACATAACAAATATTTAGATAAATTAGGTTTGTAGCAAGAATCGCGCCATAACACAAATACTTTCTTGTAATATTTAAAAATCATTCCAAGACTATTAGTCGGACAATAATTCCTGCTAGAAATAGAGGCTAAAGTTAATAAATTCTATTTTTAGGGAGTAAAGGAATGTTTGGGAGCATTTTAGCTAGTGTTGGATCCAAAATTGGAACATTTTTTGGTGGAGGTATTTTATCTAGTATTGGCAGGTATGCTGGCAGGTTTATAGGGGGATTCTTAGATGAGCAATGGCTTGTACGAGAAAAAGTTAAGCATAGATTTCTAAATGTCAAAGATAGTTTTAGAATCTTAGCAGCAAAATATGGTTCTCCCATACCTCTGATATTTGGCTCTGCAGCTGTTCCAGGACAAATAATATGGATCGATAAAATTCAAGAAAAGAGACAAACATTTAGTAGAAACAGCCTGATAAAAGCTAAGCATTTATCTATAGAACACCAAAACACTGAACTTGAGTATTTTGCAAGCTTTGTAATGGCTCTTTGTGAAGGAGAAATCCTTGATATAGGAAGAGTCTGGTACGAAGAGCAAGTGATTGACTTAGCAAAATATAATTATAGATTATATAAACAACTTGCTGATCCATATATTGTCTCTAGGTCAAATGTGCCTACTCCTGCCTATCGCGATTTGGCATATATTGTTTTTGAAAATCTGCCTTTAGCTGATTTTGAAGATAGAGTGCCAAATTTGGTATTTGAAGTATATAGAAGGCCAAACATAAATAAAGAAGTTGCTGTTGAAGATAAGGTGCGCTCAATGGTGATGATACCTGGTTCAGGTGAGTATGTTTATGATACCGTGGTTCAGCATAAAAGCATCATTTCAGAGCATAAGACTGAGTTATTTCATGAAAAAATCAATTGTCATAATCATTATAAAATCTCAAATAGTATATATAGCCTAAATCAGCTGCAAATGGCTTGTAAAAATATAGAGTGGGTATCGCCTGTAGTTTGCTGGTTTGGTGATGACATTGATGCAAAAAGCTGTTTGATTAGACCAGCTATAGAGTTTAACCAAAGTAATATTAGATATTCTGAATCTTGGTCTGTAGGAAAGTATAATAGAGAAAATGCATATGAGATCAGCAAAGATGAGTTTGGTAATCCGACATACGGAGGCACAGTTAATGACGCTAGCTTAATAAGATATCTTGTTGAATCAAGAAAACGCGGACTAAAGATAATGCTTAATCCGATGATTTTTATGGATATACCAGGTAAACCATGGCGTGGAAAACTTAGTTGTCAGGCGGAGTATGTTGATGATTTCTTTACAAAACCTTCCGGATATAATGAATTTATTCTGCATTACGCCAATCTTGTAAAAAATCATATCGATGCATTTATTATCGGATCTGAAATGATTGGTCTTACCGCAATAAGGATAGGTAACGTGTTTCCAGCAGTAAAGAACTTGGTAAAACTTGCTCAGCAGGTGAAGGAAATTCTAGGTCCTGAGGTTCTTGTAACATATGCAGCTGATTGGTCTGAATATCATCACACTAACGGTGGATGGTATAATTTAGATGAATTGTGGTCATCTAAGTACATAGATTTTATTGGCATTGATGCGTATTTCCCAGTAACTAATAGTCCTTCATCTGAGATTTTGCGAGAAGATATAATCAACGGTTTTTCTTCTGGTGAAGGTTATGATTATTATGTTGATAGTTCTAGCTCTCTTCATGTTAAGCTTGATCCTCAATACGCATGGAAGAATATACGTTATTGGTGGGAAAATTATCATCAAAACCCAGATGGGAGCAGGACGATGTGGATTCCAAAATTCAAGAAGATTTGGTTTACTGAATTTGGTTTTCCTTCCATTGATAAAGCAACAAATCAGCCGAATGTGTTTTTTGACCCAAAATTGATGTAGAGTGGATTAGAGGAGAACTTGGTGGCGAGGAAGGAGATACTGCAGCACTCATGCTTTTTGACCGTATGATTGGATGGTACAACGAGGATCCTGTGAATGTATCAGGAAGCAATAGTCATGATTCAGATGAGTAAGTAATTTAGGACTGGAACACTCTTTATAGTCATCCCGGACCTGATCCTGAATCAAGTTCAGATAACTCGTGTCTATTCCACAAGCTGCTCAATGTCATCCCAGGTGCTATTTATAGTCATCCCGGACCTGATCCGGGACCCAAAAAGCATTGAGGTTATGACTGCTTACAAGGTGGATCCCAAATCAAGTTTGGGATGACCAATGTGAGGTTTTGGACAACTTATCTATTCTTCTTAATAAACATAGTTGATGACTCACGGCTCTCAACGACGCGTGACTACACTGTTTAAACTTGCGCTAATTTGTATCCCTGATCAATCTTGACACTAGATAACTGTGAAGTAAAAATCCTTTCTCAGTAAGCCTTAAGTAGTCGTTTTCAAGCTCTATCAAACCTTGTTTCCTGATCAACATAAAAAAATCCTGATCCAGGATATTGTGTATTTCCTGTCCTATTAAGTCTTTGAATTTATTTAAGCTTAAACCTTGCTTTAACCGCAATCCCATCATCAGCATTTCTTCGATAATTTCTCTTTTACTGAGCATATTTTCTTTTTGAATGCCATGATCAAGCACAGAAACCTGCTCTAGCCATTTTTGTGGATTATGAATCATCATTACTGCCGTCACCTCTGTATCTTCTTTATGAATCCTACCATGAGCTCCTGGGCCTATCCCTAAATATTCATCATACTGCCAGTAACAAAGATTATGCTTACATTCATGATTGCCTTGCGCATAATTTGAGATTTCATAAGCATTATACCCTTTCTCCGAGAGCATATTATTCGTTAGCTCATACATATTGCCTGCCACGTCATCAACTATAGGCACGAGCTCACCTTTGCGATATAAGTTATAAAATGGCGTACCTTTCTCGATAGTCAATTGATACAAAGAAAGATGACCAGCAGCAAATTTTAGGGCCTCTTGTAATTCACTATTCCAACTACTTAATTGTTGATCAGGTGTTGCATATATTAAATCAAACGAGAATCGATCGAATAATCCCGCAGCTGACTCTAATGCTTTTAGAGCATCCTTTGCTGAGTGCTTTCGACCTAAAAAAGCAAGTCTTTCATCTAAGATTGATTGCACCCCGATAGACACCCTATTTACTCCAGCTGCCTTAAAATCATAAAATTTTGCTGCTTCATATGAAGTCGGGTTAGCTTCTATGGTTATTTCAGTTTCCTTATCAACAATACCAATACTTGAAATAAGTTTAATAATTTCTTCAATCGTTTTTGGATCCATTAACGAAGGTGTACCGCCGCCAAAAAAGATAGATTTTATGTATCTACCTTTTATCTTCTCTTGATAAAATAAAATCTCTTTCTTGTACGCATCTAGCCAAAGCACGTGATCAATATTGCTGTTAATATGAGAATTAAAGTCACAATAAGGACAAAGCGATAGACAAAATGGCCAATGTATATAAATTGATAATGGATTTTGGCGCATCTACTTTAGGCGAATTAATTCATGCACTGGTAGCACGGTAATTTTTGATGATTTTAATTTGCTTTTGTTATCTATTGTATCAGAAATATAAAGATGACTAAGCTTTGAATCTTCAATTTTTTGCAGTGCTTGGCCAGAAAGCACTCCGTGAGTTACAATTGCTGTCACTGAAATAGCACCACTGGCCAACAATAACTCAGTAGCAAGACATATAGTGGAAGCTCCATCTACTATATCATCAACGATAATACAATTTTTCCCTTGTACTTTGCCAATTATCTCGCTCATATTGCACTGATTATTTTGATCTCTGCTTTTATTGATGATTGCAAGGTCTACTCCCATAAGCGAGCTATAATTGCGAGCTCTTGGAATACCCCCAATATCAGGCGATACGATAATAATGTTTTTCATATGCTCTAATATGGGAAAGAAAACGCTCTCAGTCGATAGATTTGTTACCGGTATATTAAACACTCCTTCTAGCTGCTCGGAGTGCAAATCAAATGTGATTAGCTCTGTAATCCTAACTGTTTCAATCAGTTTTATAACAAGGCTTGCTGAAATTGGCCCATACTTATAAGTACAACGATCTTGCCTGCTATAGCCAAAATACGGAACTATAGCAATAATCCTCCTAGCCCCTGCACGTTTTGCTGTGTCTGCAAGCAACAGTAATTCCATTAGGTTATCATTGACAGGAAAACTAGTTGACTGAATGATCGCCACTTCATCACCAATATTATCGTTTACTTGCACCTTAAGTTCGCCATCACTAAATCTACTGATTGTTGTATCAAGTAGCCTAAGACCTAAGTTTTTAGCTACCTTTTGGGCGAGAAAGTTATTATTTGATCCTGAAATAATTTTCATATGAACTAATACGAGGATAATTAGTAGTTTTACGTTGCTTATAGTTTATTGTATACTGCAGAAATTCCTTCAATTCAATGAATTATGAATAAAATACTTGCTTTTGACTCTTCAAATAATAGCTGCTCGGTTGCTATTTCCTTTGGGCAAGATACCATGTTCTTTGAACAAGAAATGCGCCCTTCAATGCAGGCCGAGCGTATAATGGTCATGATTGAAAATGCTCTAAAAACCACTGGAATAGACTATAGAGACCTTACCCATCTTGCAGTTACAATTGGCCCAGGCAGTTTTACAGGCATTAGAATTGGGTTAGCTGTTGCTGAAGGCATCACTTACGCCACAGGAATAACGGGTATAGGAATCACTAATTTTGAAACTGCCCTTTATAGGTTGATGCAACAGGTAAAACTCTTTGATTATGCCATTATAATACTTGAAGCCTACCGTAATCAGCAATATGTCCAAATTTTTGACAAAAATTCAAAAAGCATTGCTTCGCCTTTACTGGCCAACAATGATGAAATTACCAGCTTAATAAGTTCATTATCTGGGATAAAAGCACTTGCAGGAAGTGGTCTTGCTTCTGTTTATACTCAAATCAAAGAAATTGATGATATAATGATTCTGCCACGATTTAAAACTATAAAGGCCTTGCACATTGCGCGCCATGCAGATGATATCATAAACAATGGCGCCACTAAGCCCCTAGCGCCACTTTATATCAGACCACCTGATGTCAGCATGTAAAATCAAAGTCGCGACCAGATTTTATATAATCCCTTATTCTTTGCATCAGATCTTGAAAATACTGGATATTATGCCAAGTCATAAGCATTGAGCCAATGATTTCTCCTACTCTTACCACATGATGTAAGTATGCCCTTGAATACTTTCTGCAAGCAGGGCATGAGCAGTCATGCTCAAGTGGCTCTGGGTCATCTGCATATTTGCTATTTCTGATATTGAGCGCTCCTTTTTTTGTAAAAGCCTGACCATTTCTGCCAGATCTTGTTGGAATAACGCAGTCAAACATATCCACACCCCTTGCTACTGCGCCAATTATGTCGTCTGGCTTCCCAACACCCATTAAATATCTTGGCTTATCAATAGGTAGCAGTTGGGGAGCATATTCAAGTACTTCAAACATTTGCTCTTGCCCCTCTCCAACAGCCAAGCCACCAATTGCATAACCTTCAAAATCTAGCTTCATTAGATCTTGAGCTGATTGCTGTCTTAATTCTTGATATACCCCACCTTGAATTATACCGAATTGAGCATATCCATCCCTTGCTATAAATGATTCTCTTGAACGCGCGGCCCATCTTGTTGTGAGTTCTTGTGATTCCTTTGCTTGCTTAAAAGTTGCTGGATACGGCGTACACTCATCAAACGCCATGGTGATAGTACTACCTAACTTATGTTGAATTTCAGTAGATACCTCGGGTGTTAGCATATGCTTACTACCATCAATATGAGATCTGAATTCTACCCCGTGTTCTGAGATTTTACGAAGATCAGATAATGACATCACCTGAAAGCCCCCTGAATCAGTGAGTATTGGTCCATCCCAATTCATAAACCTATGTAGGCCACCAAATTTTCCTATTATGTCTGCCCCAGGCTTTAACATAAGGTGATATGTATTGCCAAGAATAACGTCACTGCCAGTCATTGCTACAGATTCTGGCATCATAGCTTTAACGGTAGCTCTTGTACCTACTGGCATAAAAGCCGGGGTTCTGATTTTTCCATGCGCGGTACTAATTTCACCAGTTCTAGCTTTTTTATGCTTGGCAGAAATTTCGAACTTAAAAATCATTACTTTCCTTTTTCAATAAACATTGCATCACCGTAGCTAAAAAATCTTAATTTGCTATCTATAGCATATTTATATAAAGCTTGCATCTTCTCATATCCATAAAATGCGCATACCAGAATAAATAATGTCGATTTAGGCAAATGAAAATTAGTAATTAATGCATCAACAATTTTAAAATCATAACCAGGTATTATAAAAATATTAGTTTCAGTATCACCCGCAACTAATAACTCATCTACTACATTTGATTCAAGAGCTCTAAGCGCTGTCGTACCTACGGCTATGACCTTACGATTTTCAGATTTAGCCTTGTTAATATTATCAGCTGTATTTTGCGAAATACTAAACCATTCACTAT
>JAAFHP010000069.1 GCA_013298405.1 Alphaproteobacteria bacterium
ACCGCATCTAGCTTATTATTTTTATGATTACTAAAAAAGTAATTTACACTCGCAGCATATTTGTCATCACAAAATTTATATCTAGTACCAATAGAGTATATCGACGTTTGCGAACTAAAATTATCTACCAAAGAGTTAGATAAGCTCTTATTATAATTCATATACGAACCAGCAATAGTAAATTTGTCATAACTTACCTGCAAGCCGACGTTGTAAGTGTTCAAATTTTTGAATTTCACATTCGATTTACTGTTATCTTTTTTATTATAAGCGATAGGCTTCCCCGTTTCCCCTACTAGAGATAGCTTTGTGGATAATAAATCTGAATGTTTTCCTTCATACACTGCACCATATGATATCCCATCTTTAATTGCAAATTTATATGGATATGAACTGTATACTGCAAAAAGATTACTTGGATCATTGATATCGCTATTTGTAGTGTTGCCAGTATGTCCAGCGTTTGTACTATCCGGAGAGTATGACAGCCCTAATTGGAAAGTATGATTTTTTAAACCCATTTTAGGCGTAAAATAAGTTATTTTTCTTGAGTAATCTGATAACATACTCGTTCTAGTTTTAGCATCTAAAAAACTAGTAAAGTTTGTTATATATGCTACTTTAGCTTCCTTTCCCGTTATTGGAGATGTCGCAATAAATGCATCCCACCCATTACCAGTAGCACAAGCTACACTAAAGCCCGTGACCATCATCTTTGATCCGGCAGTTTTATCAGAGCCCAACTCCAATTTTCCATAACCAGTTTCTGTATATAAAACAAATGGCACTCCACGATCGTTTCTGGTGGTTTGTTGAACACTAATCTTAGTACCGTACTTTAAATCATTATCATCTACTAATTTGTAATCTACATAAAAATTACCAGTTGAATAAAAGCCTAAATTTTTATTATTCTGCGTGAGCTTTCTTTGGGTTTCATCACCATTGGACTTATAGTGAAGTCCATCAATCTCTATTAACGCGCCCATTTTTACTTCTTTGTCTAAAGCCGAAGATATAGAGCTATTAAAAGTAATAATAAAAAGAATTAGCACCTTTAAAGTACTAATTTGTTTTTTCATCATCAACACCATCTTTTTGCATCATTTTTTTACTATATAACACACCAAAATCTACTGGATCAATCATTAAAGGTTGAAACCCTCCATCTTGAGTCACATCAGCAATAATTTTCCTTGCGTAAGGAAATATTATCGAAGGACAGTGCACAGCAAGAAGTATTTCTATTTGATCTTCTGGGATGTTAATTAGATTAAACACACCAGCATACTTTAAGTCCACGACAAACATCGTTTTTTCCTTAGAAATTGCTTTTGCGCTTATAGCGATTTCTACCTCGTAGTAATCTTTTTCTGGGAGTCTTTGGATATTTAAATCTAAAGCTAAATCTATTTGAGGTGTTTTATCTATAGCAGATAAACTAGCTGGAGCTCCAGGATTTTCAAAAGAAAAATCTTTTATATACTGAGCGTTAACAGCTATATGCGGCATTTTTTGTTCTAAATTGCTATCTAGCATAATTTCTCCTCTATCTACTATTACTTAATTCTTTACGTTCTAGGTAACGTAACACCAGTTTGCCCCATATACTTTCCATTTCTATTGGCATAAGAGACTTTACATTTCTCGTTACCTTTAAAAAATAAAAACTGGCACGCTCCTTCATGAGCATATATCTTAGCTGGAAGTGGGGTAGTATTCGAAAACTCCAGGGTCACGTGCCCTTCCCAACCAGGCTCAAGAGGAGTTACATTAACTATTATGCCACATCTTGCGTACGTTGACTTCCCTACACAAATCACCAATACATCTTCTGGAATCTTAAAATACTCCACTGTTCTAGCCAATGCAAAACTATTTGGTGGAATTATACAAACCTGGGTATCTTTATGAACTAAGCTGTCATTATCAAAGTCCTTAGGATCAACTATAGAGGTATTAATGTTGGTAAATATCTTAAACTCATTTGACACCCTAGCATCATAACCATATGACGATACACCGTATGATATTATTCTCTTATCACCTTCAATTTTTATTTGGTTCTCTACAAACGGCGATATCATATTATGACTTTGAGCCATCTCTGCTATCCATCTGTCAGACATTATTGCCATATAGCATCAATCAATTTATATTCTTTATAGTCCCTATGCATAAGCTTTGTTTGCCTAATAGCTACCAGGAGTGTAAATAATAAAAAAAAATTCAAATTGTTCTATATGAATAAGGCAAAACCCTGGTATTAACGATGATCTAGAATTATTAGTGTGACAATTATGGCGCTATTTACTTAATTATTGTCAATCATTTACTCAGCACTCAACGCTAGTCCTTTGCTAACGAACTAGGTCTTTGGTATACTTTCAATCAAAGCACGAAAGTAGTTTTTTTGTTGTTAAAATTCATTCAGATAATTAGCAACCAAGGGTTTAAAAAGATGGATTAATAACTTGACACTATTTTCTCTTGGGTTAAACTTAGGCCAACGTAATACAGAAGCATAAAATTTATGAGTACTTTGAAAAAAATCATAGCAACCACAGCGCTAATCACAACTTTAGCCTCAACTGCGATCGCTGAGGTCACTACAACCGATAAGAAACCAGTGATATCTGATCTTGAAGTTAAGTTATCTGCTTTTTCTCATTTTCAATCGGGGTTCAGGAACGAGTCCAAACTTGTTAAAGATGAAAAAAATGTTTCCAGCAATAGAACGGGTTTTGCTTTTTACAATGAAACCGCTCTTTTTGCTACTGTTTCCAACATGGTTAACGATGTTACTTATGGAGGCAAGATCGTACTAGTACCAACCGCTAAGAGAAAAGGATCGCCCGATTATAATGGTTCTCACATTTTTGTTAGAACCGAATATGGAGAAGTTCAAGCCGGATCTCCTATTGCACCATCGTCTGTAATGATGGTTGATGGAAGCCTCATTGCAGCTGCAACTTTCGACGATTGGGGGCGCTATACCAGAACTGATACTAGTTATTTAATGCAAGGGTCTAAAGTTAAACCGTCTTTTGCAAATTTTTCTGAATTCTTCTTAGACAGTAAGCTGACAACAGATTTAAGCACTAGGACATATAGCAGTGAACCAGCTAGAACTATAGCTTACTACACACCAAAGTATGAATTTGGCTCTACTAAGCTACAAGCAGGTATTGCCTATATACCTGATTCCAGTAACACTGGCGCAGATAACCCTGGTACAAATTCTAGTGGATCTAGTGAGAAAACTATTCAAAACGGTTCTATTGAAAAATTTGTTATTGATAGTAGTGTCAAAGACACTTTTTCTGGTGGCGTTTCTGTAGAACAAGCCTTTACTGACGGAGTTGACGGCAAAGTAGCTCTTACAGGTGAATATGGCAAAGCAGCTGGTAAGGCAAAAAAATATGTATCCGCTACTGATACAAATCCAACATCTTATAAGTTAAATAACCTAAGAACTTATAATATTGGCGCGGTACTCAATGTAGGTAACATATCTTGCGCTGGTTCATATGGATCATTGGGTAAGAGTTTAACAACAAGTGAATTTCACAAAACTGGTAGAAAAACTGACTATTACACAGGTACTTTAGCATATAAACAAGGTCCTGTGGTAGCATCTGTATCATACTTTAAGTCTAGTCAGTATAAAAACACAGTTGATGCAATTACTCTAGGAACAAGCTATAATTTAGCCCCTGGGTTTAAGCCATATGCTGAAGTAACTGGCTTTACATTCAAAGGTAGACCAGAGTTCAACCCTGAGCTATCTAAAAAGAAAGTTCGTGGTACAGTAGCTTTAATTGGTGCCAAGTTGAGCTTATAATTAATTAGTTAGTTATTTCGGTTATTAGTACTTAAAACTAGTGACCGAAATTTTTTGTGTTATCTATAAATCTTTTTTAAAATATTAGTATGAAAAATAAGTCTAAAATACTTAGTGCTTTAATTTCGATTGCTATACTAATACTACAATTGAACACTCCCCCAGCTTTCGCAGCCAAAGAAGCTGATGATTCCAACACATTAGAACATTCATTGCAGCAAATTAATAATACTGAAAAAACACCTAGCAATACTCAGCCAGATGATATTAAGATTGCGCCTCAAGATACTGGCAACATTCAAGCAGAAACAGATTCTTCAACTACGTCTGATGTGATATATACTAATAAAGCACAAATAGTGATACTTAACAAAATCACAACTAAACCATATACTCTCAATATTGTGATCGGAAAAAAATATAATTTTAGCAATATTTCCTATGAGGTACATAAATGCGCTAAATCTACAGATGCTTGTAATCTATCTAATAAGATGTTAGTATCTGTATATGACATCAAAGAAAAAGCTGATAATAGCTTAATATTTCGTGGATGGATGATTTCAACAAACCCTTCTATTTCAACAATAGAGCACCCAGTATACGAATTGATCCCTATAAAATGTATCGATTAATTTAAATTACCATTGTGAATAATATTAAATATGCAATCATCATCATTCCTACACTTGGAATACTATCAGGATTATCTTTAGCAATCACCACCACTACGTTTTTTTTAGCAATGGTTTTTTTCAATAGAAAACACATTACTATAAAAATTCTGAAACACCGTAGCGAAATTCTGTTTTTCTTTTTACTATTAATAAGCGCCAGCTGGTCGTCACAGCCTTTGTATGCATCTATCATGGCTGTATCTTTAATATTATTAATAAGCCCATTTTATTTAACTTTTAATAATATCAATATCTTATCTACAGAAATGAAATATACATACAAATATTTGACCTGGGGTTTTATAGGCGCCCTATTTCTTTTCTATTTTGAATATTTTACTTCGGGAATTCTAAACAGTAGTTTTAGAATTCTATTTCAAGCAAATTCATCCTCATATCATTTTATGCTTTATAACCTTGATAGAGGATGCGTGATGCTGTCATTACTTGCATGGGTTATAATAGCTTATAACTTTTCAAAAGGTAGAAATTATCTTAATCTTATTATTTATGCACTCACCATTATAACTTTATATATATCAGATAGCCTTGCAGCATTTGTAGGATTTCTTTTAGGAGGTATGTTATTCATACTGCTAAGCTTTCGTATATTCTTAAATCCTAAAATTCTATCTGCATCAGTAATTTGTATATCTCTACTCTTTTTAGCAGTAATAAAGAATTATGATGCAAATCAAATTATCAATGAATTTGATTCAATGCCAATTTCAGCCAAACACAGAATTTTTATTTGGAAACACACGATGAATCTCTTTGAAACCAAGCCACTATTAGGGTACGGTTTTGGCGAGTCTAGATTTATTGATAGCCAAAAAGATTATACAATATACAACGACATAAAACTTTTACTATTTCCAACTCATCCTCATAATAATCTTCTACAATTATTATTAGAGAACGGAATTATAGGGTTAACATTTTATTTAACCTTAATTTGCAGCTATATCTTTCGGTGGCATAGTTTATTTAAAAGTATGATAAATAACTCTGATAAGAAGTATATGAATGTATATAGAACAGGAGTCGCGTGTCTTGCGTGCTTATTTGTTATATCTATGATTTCTTTTAATATTTGGCAACCGTGGTTTGTCTGCACCTACTTATGGGTAGGAATATATATGAGTAGCATATATAGCAATTTGCATAAAGATTATACTCTAGTTGACTTAAAGCTGAATTAAGGACGATGAAATCCTGGCTTAAGAGAAGAAGTAAGGCATCTTATCACATCAAAAGCTTTGCTAAATCTTTTGGTGCGTCTATAGCCAAAACAAGATAGCCTATAATTATTACTCTATTACATCCGCCGCTAGGAAATCACCCACATACTCAGATATACATGAACCAACACTATATCCACCTTGACCCAGAAGGCTAATAAAGTCAGCTATCACATTGATCATATGAGAATTATCGTCCATGTAATCAACTATACATTTAGCAATATCAAACCCAGCTTTTTGGCCTGTAGGAGCAATAGAGTCCATAAGGACATCAATTAACTTAACTGGTACTGCATGTAATACTCCATGATACTCCGGATCTTTACCAACACTAATCCGAGGATCAGTAATTAAGGTCCCATAGTATCTTAATAATCCTTCAACTGTAATTACGCCATCTTGAAAAAACTTCCCAAAAGTAGATATTTCTCGATCGTTGGTATAGGCTGACTCAGCACTGTTACACGTAGTCAATAACATTGATGTTTTATTACCCCAGTCTCTATGATATTTACCTGATTGGCATGCATCAATAATAACTACCACCTCTTTAGCTACATCATCGGGAAAGCCTCTGACAAAATTCCCTAACATATCTCCTTCTGCGCTATCGTGACAATCAATTTTAACAACTAGTAGATCTAGCGCTGATGCTCTCACATCACTATAATCAACACAGCTATATGAGAAGTAATGGTAAGAATCTCCATGAATACTAACCTTATCAAAATAGGGGGACATTTGTTTATAATGATAATTCTGAATATTCCAATCAAAAGATAATTCACCATCATCACTAATCATCATCAAAGCGCTTTTTGGATTCTCAACCTTTTTAGGCGCTTTGTATACTACGCTGGATAAGCCACATAAAACCTTCGGTTGATTGTCATGCATAATATGCACGACATAACCAACAAAGCTCCCTTGATAATAATCGCCTGCTATATCAAAAAAACGTATAGCTTTAGCAATTTCAAATGGATTTTTTTCTGATAATGCCTCTGCAACGTCCTGAATAGCTTGCGCATTATTAGATAGTAATGCAACATCTGATTTACTGATACCCAAGGAGCCCAATTTTACTGCATATTCAGGCTTATTAGACACAGAAATCAACTTGTCTCTGAATGCTTTGACACATGCCTTCATATACTCTTCTGATGTTCTATTTCGTTCTTTTTTATACACAATACATGCCACATCAAAATAATCTCTACCTGTTTCTGGCGCTACCTCAAATTCTAGTTGCGATAGGTTATCTAATTGATTAATTAAATCAATTATAGTCAAATCAAGTAACCTAAATTCCTTACCTTTAACCCTTAATATTCCCCGCATTCTATTACCTCAATTGCATTTTGCTGCATACCTATAAAATACAAAGCTTTTCTGGTCAAGTATTAA
>JAAFHP010000007.1 GCA_013298405.1 Alphaproteobacteria bacterium
TCAACGCCTATTTGCTCATCAAATACGCAAGGAATTTTGGTGATTTTAAAATGACCGCAGATAGCTGGAGTGTAATCCTAAAAGTCACGATTGGATCCTTTATAATGCTGCTATATATAGAATATATGAAACATACGTTTGGAAGTTACTATTTCACCGGGCATTCGTTGATTAAGTGGTGCTATTTACTGGGGACAATCGCCGGATCTATGGTAGTATTTTTGATAGTTTCGTATTTATTAAAGGTTCACTTGGCTTTTAAAACTGGTTTAGATAAGTCTTGATAACGATAACATAGCTTTTTTGAGCTATTACACAAACTATCAATTGCCAAAATAGTCTTAACATTAGTGATCTGCATGCTAAACAACGCCATATCAGTAGCTACCCCAGAGTATTTTATACACTGAGCCATCTTTTTGTAAACTAGTATGCGGTCCATCTTCTACTACATACCCACTTGAGAATACTAGTATCCTATCCATGTGAAGTACGGTAGACAACCTATGAGCGATTACTAAAACCGTTTTATCCAGCATTAATTTTTGCAAGGATTTCTGAATTAATTGTTCAGTATGAGCATCAAGAGCATTTGTGGCTTCATCTAAAATCAAAATCGGGGCTCGCTTTAAAAACGCTCTTGCGATGCTTATTCTTTGTCTTTGGCCACCGGAAAAATTATTCCCTCTTTCCCCGCATACTGTATTATATTGATCTGGTAAGCTCATGATGAAATCGTGAATATAAGCTGATTTCGCTGCGTCAATAATATCCTGCTCGCTTGCTTGAGGATTACCGTACAAAATATTTTCTCTTATTGTACGATGGAATAAGATTGGCTCTTGTGGAATAACCGATATATGCTTATGCAGACTGTCGAGAGAAACTGTTTTGATATCTTGACCATCAATCAGAATCGTCCCTTTGTCAATCTCGTATAAACGAGATATCAAATTGGCAAAAGTAGTTTTCCCAGAACCAGAAAAGCCAACAAGTCCCACTCTTTCATATGGTTTTAATAATATTGACTTATTTTCGAACTTATTTTCATTATTTTTGTATTTAAAAGTAACATTCTTAAATTCAATGCTTGGCGTTTTGATCTCTAAGTTTTTTGCATCTGGTATATCTTTTATTGCATGGTTCATCAGTAATGACACTGATTGATTAAAAGCACCTATCTGTTCGAATAAATCACCAAATTCTTGTGTTAAATCCCAAATATCATCTATTACAGAAATGCATAAGGTGATGACCAGTACACATTGACCAATTGATATTTCAAGGTTCGTTCTTAGGGTTATGATATAGTATATTATCAGCCCTATCATTATAGTACATGATATACCAAGGGCATACCTTAATTTAAACATAAACCACTGTAAATGCTGGTCGCTTCTTATTACCCCATCTATATATTTATTTAAATACTTTCTTTCATACTTGTGAGAAGAAAACATACGTATAACTGAAATATTACTAATAGCATCGACTATTTTTCCAGCTACCAACGCCTTATCACGGCTAAATTCTTTTGAATATTTGTTGATGGTTTTAGCAAAATATAGGCTAGTTCCAATAAATACTATAAACCAACATAAGAAAATAGAAGCGACTGTAGAATGAACATGATATAAAGTGAAAAAAGCAAAAATAAGAACCGATAATTTTCTCACTATAGTTTCGTTAGTATAGGCAAAAACCATTTCGATTGACCTGGATGCCTCAGATATTCTGTTTGTAATATCGCCAGCTAAATTTTGTTGAAAAAACTCATGGCAATGGTATTGGATATAATCATAAAACTCATCACTTACACTAGCTTTAATTACTGGTATTGCTTTTAAGTAAAAATAGTCATAAGCACGCCATAACATATTAAGACTTTCCCACCAGATAACATAAATAATTACCCACTTGAATACCAAGTTTGACAAATTCATTGATGCCAAATCTTTATCTGAATATTGCTCAATAGAGTCAGTAATATTCTCAAGAAAAATGCTATCAATTGATGGAACTATCCCAAGAAATAAAGACATGCATATCAGAGTGATAACTGATTTCTTCTTTGTAGAAAAAATAAAGTGCATGTATAATTTAAATGTACTAAGAGGTTGTTCCGACTTGCGTATAGAATGTATATACGAGATATCTTTATTCATAATAATACCCCCAAAATCATGTTTCTTTTGACCCAAGGCGACCATTATAACTGATTTCGTAATTGATTAATAGTGCTTAATAATGCTTTTTATGGCATTATTATCTTTGATATTAGTCCATACCAAACTACAAAGTAATACACTATATTATGTCAAAAGATTACTTGCACTATGTTTTAGACCTTTTATCTGAGCTAGAAAAAGTTACTTACAGGGCTATGTTCGGTGGGTATGGAATTTATCTTAATGGCATTATATTTGCAATAATTGCTGATGATGAATTGTATTTTAAAGTAGATCAAACTAGCATCGATATGTACAAAAAATATAATTCAGAACCATTTTCTTATACTACGAAAAATGGTAAAAAAGCAGTAATGTCCTACTGGCAAGTTCCTTGTTCTGTGCTAGAAGATGACAAAACGATACTTGAATATGCTAAAGCTGCATACAATGCATCAATAAATAGTAAACGATAGGAATGGTTGCGGGGGCTGGATTCGAACCAACGACCTTCAGGTTATGAGCCTGACGAGCTACCAGACTGCTCCACCCCGCGCCAAGAATGCTATAACACTTAAAACTATGTATTACAGCACGAGGAGCATAACCCATTTGAGCTGTATTAGCAAGAGAGATTATCTAGTGTCTAAAAGTTTCAACTCTACTTTTTATGTCCTATAAAAATATTACGTAAATTTAATAGCCTAATATCTAATGAATGTTTTTCATTCGCTAGCACTGACTTTAGGTATTTTTTTAAGGCATATTTACTTTGCAGTCTATAGTGAGACAATTTTCTCAATTCTCTTCGAGGTATGCGATATGATGCAAAAAATATTTTAAAAAAATAAGACAACACCCCCAATCTTCTTATTTTTTCTACTTTCTGTATTTTCTTGAAATTACTTTCAAGCTGCTCAATAAACATTATGTCCATAAAATTATCTTCATCATAATGATAAAATTGACCATCTAATTCACTGTAACTACAATCATTAAATTCAGTATTATTATTTATCTTTATCCTGTGATTTTTTACCTTGTCTAAAATCGTGTGTCTAAGGTACAAATCTTGCCAATTAGCATCATGAAGGTCTGCTTTTGTCATATCCACATCATCGAGTATTGCGCCTACAAAAGCCGTGCCCTTTAAGTTAGTCCCAGCAAGCCCAACGTTAAACAACTTCGCTCCAGTAAAATCTGCCTTTTGGCAATTGGATTGACTAAATAAACAACTATTAAGATCAGAAAATTTTAAAGATGCTCTTTCAAAATTGCTATCAACAAATTTAGCATAACCAGCCTTTACATGGTCAAAAACTGCACCAGCAAAATGTCCCCTAGGAGCTTTTATCCCGTCAAGAACACTATAAGAAAAATCTACACCGTCAAACCTATTACCTTCTGTAAACTTACTACCAGTTAAATTAGATCTTCTAATCTCACTTTTAGAAACTACAGAATTATCCCACAATGTATGTATAGCTGTAATTGAATTTAAGATAGATGACTTAATATCACAAAAATCAAACTTTGCGTTATTAAATACACTGTGATCGAAGATTGATTCGAATGATTGTAATTTAAAGAATTCAACTCCATTAAAATCAACTTCAGAAAAGTTGCTGTTATTAATAGCAAGCCTATCACACTTAGCACCCCTAAAATACACTCTTTTTGCGCGTGCTCTGCTAATAACTATGTCTGTAATGGATGTAGAAGTGAATTTACTCCAAGAAAAATTGGATCTAGTAAAATTCGACTTATCAATAATACAATTGCTAAAATCTACATTTTGAAAATTGGTATTATCTGCTTTAATGTTTTTCAAAATTGAACCGCTAAGTAATGCACATTCAAAATTTGAATTGGATAAATTAGCTCCTTTAAACTTACAATTTGTAAGATTTGTTCCTGAGAAATTCACCTCAGAAATATCAGCACCAGTAAAGTCTACCTCGCTTAAATCAAGCCTGTTCCACTCATTATTACCAAACATATTAACTTTACTTGATAAATCAGCAATAATATTTAAACTTGGATCAAACTTACCCTCATTTGCTAAAGAGGTCTTGAATAATTCTTTGGCAAAATTATTCAAAGATAGATTCTTTGTCTTTTTGAGTAAGGACAAGTACTCTAATAAATTCTCTTTTGTAAGTGCAAAGTATTTCTTCTTAATTTTGGAATCATCATAATTCTCTGTTTTAAGAAAAACCGGATCAAAAATAAAGTCATCATGGTTAATGATGTTCTCAAAACTATCGTCAATTATCAGGTCATTATTAAATTGACCTTCAAGCATTTTTTTATACTGGTCCTTTATCCTGGTATATGCATGATCCTTCTCCAAAAGCCCAACATATGATTTAATACGCGCCGTGATACTTGTTCTGCTTTTTATCTCATCATAATGCATTCTTTTGTTATCAATTAAGCGCTGTTGTTCATTCTTCTTGGCAATCTCATTCTTAATATCTGCATATATTCGAATACATGACGAAGTTGAACTGAACTTCATCCCTTGCAATCTGTTCCAAGGACTGTTTTTGTAACTTTTATCAAAACTACATTTGCTAAGATCACTATGGCGAAAATCAACGAAATTAATATCTGACTCTTTAAACAAAACGTGATCTAAATCCATATTAGCAAATCTAGCATTCTTTAAATCGCAACCAATGAAACTAGTATTATGAAAAATTGAATTAGTAAAATTAGCCCATTTTAAATCAAAGAGTTGATTAGAATTTGAATTACCAATAGTCATTCCTGAAAAATCAGCAATAATAAATGACTTAACCTTACCTTTTTGCAACTCTTTTTTCTTGTTCAAAAAATCATTAAAGCTAAGGTTATTATTTTTTCTTCCCTTAAGCGCCTTGGAATAACCTTCTATATCTTGCTCTTTCACCTTTTTACGAATTAGGCGTACTTCAGGCATTACAGCTTTCTCAGCATAAATTTCCTTACCTACAAGAGTGGTAATTTTAAGCTTTCTTGCACGAAGTTTTATCTGCTCTTTATTAGCATTTGCAGTCATAATAAAATATATTAGATCTCCATAGACTGAGGCTTTAGTTTAGGCCTTGTTTTAGGTTTTTCAGGCATAGACTGTGATCTTGGCCTAGTTTTTGTTGATTCCATTTTTTCTACTATTTGACCTACTTCAGTCTGTAAGGCTGTCTTTTTCACTGGAGCCTTATGTTTTGGTTCCGGCTCTGGAGCAAGTCCGTGTTGTAGCATTTGTTTTCTCTGCACTTCTTCAAAAGACGGGGCACCCACTTCTACCTTTGAACCTTTGACTTTTTCTGGAGCTTTATATTGCTTAGCACATTTCTGCTGCGCTTGTTCCAACTCCACTTGTTCTGGTGATACTCCAAAATGCTTTTCTCCTTTCTTTGCCTGTTCTCCAAGTTTGATAGCGCCATTACCCAATGCTTCGTCAACTGACTGACCAATCACCATCTTGGCACCTTTATTCAGTACTGCTCCAGCACCCATTCCTACAGCAGCACCTAAAGCTGGATTAAACGGTAAAGCAACCGCTCCACCAACGCCTAAAGCAACAGTAGAAAGACCAGAATGTTTAGCAGCAAAATGGCCACCAACTGCACCCGTTGCTGCGCCAACAAGAAGGGCGCCACCTACTGCGGCAGCAATAACTGGCAAACTAAGCCCAGCTGTAAAAACAACAGAAGCTACAAGAGCTGCAACTACTAGAGCTCCGACAACTCCGCCTATTATACGCCCCCACTTGGTGCCAATGGGTTGTTTTATAAACTCCCCAGCTTTCTTAAGGCCAGTGCTCATCGCTCCAAGAATGTTACCACCGATACGGCTTAACGTACCTTTGCTTTGTGCATCGTGAATTTTAGCACTATTTTCTTTTTGCTGCTCAACGGAAATTTTCTCTTTGGGCCCGTCTAGATTTTCCTTAACCATCTCACCTTTGACACCTTCGCTTTTAACCTTGTGCATATCAGTGTCATCATTCACAAGGGCATCAGTAACATCAGCTTGCTCAAGGCTTGCCCCCTTCATTTTTGCATTACGCAAATCAGTTTTCAGAAGACTAGCTTTCTTAAATAGCGCTTCTCGGACATGTGCTGCTCTTAAATTAGCATTGTCCAGTATCGCTTCTGAAAAATTTGCTCTCATTCCTTTGATATTTTCAAGCTGAGCATCTCTAAAAATTGCCCCCCTAGCTTGCACGTCAGTTAAGTCAGCGCCAGTTAGATCTACTTTTGAACCCCTAACTCCCTCCATCACTGCGCCATGAAGTTTACCAAAGCGTAAGTTCGCTCCTTCAATAATAGCACCGTTCATCTGTGTATATTCAAGATCAGCTGCTTCCATATTAGCATTTTTAAAGCTAACACCATCAGCCTTAACTTTGCGCATTATAGCTTCCTCAAGCTGGGCACCATCCAATTTGGTAAGTTCATCGATTATTGACCCAGATAGATCTATAGCTTGTGCCTGTACATTCTCTAACGACGTTTTTTGGATCTTCGCTTTTCTCATTTCAGCTTCTTTTAAGAAAGCACCACTTAAATCAGACTCAACTAATTCACATCCATTTAATATTGCTCTTTCAAGATTAGTATGCACCATCTTGGTTCTTCGAATATCAGCATTTGCAAGAACTACACCTTCCAAGTTAGCATAACTCAGATCCGATCCCTCTATTCTTACACCTTGCCACTCGCCGTTTCTGATATCTGCAAACCTAAAATTTGACTTCTCAACTTTCGCCCTTTCTCCAAAAGAAAATGGCAAATACGCTCTAGTGAAGTCAGATTCCTTAATGACAGCATCTGTTAGATCAGCAGCATGAAAATTTGTGTCCCTCGCCTTTGCCCCAATAAATTCTGCTTCTTGTAAATTAGCTCCTTCAAAAGTTGCATTCGAAAGATTTGCTCCATCAAATTTAGCACCAGACAAATTCGCACCAGAGAAACATGCTCCTTGTAAATTGCATCTGCTAAAATCAAGTTCTGATAAATCTGTTTTCACATGAAAACTCAGTGTTTGTGGCCATGCTTTTTCACTAAACACATCAAATTCATTAATCGGGTTCAGTATATTTGGATTCAAGCTACCTATTATTGCCGCGCTCTCAATTTCAGTAACGCCGCGCTCGCGCATCTTGTCTGTTATAAACTCATTAACAGTTAGACCTTCATTATCTCTGCGTAATCTTTGAAATTCTTGCGCATCTTCTTTTGTAACTTCAAACTTTACAATCTGGGTAGAAACATCCGCAACTGCTAGTTCTCCCTTTTTCAGCACTCCACCACGTTCTTGTAACTTTTGGGCAGCGAACTCATTAATCGATAAATCAGGACTATCCTGAACCAAACCAAGATACTCTTCTGTATCTTTGCGTGTTAACCGAACATAATGTCTTTCTTGATTGCGCTCTTCTTTGCTTGATCCTCTTTTATATGCAGGGTCATAGCTCATTTGATAATCATCAGACATAATATCAGGTAACTCTGTAACAGACGGAGCCATGACGTATTTTACTTGGCTCTCATCCAATTCAGTTTCCCGAATTTCCGCCATTTTTTGTTTGATACTTTCAATCTCAGGATCTAGTTCTCTTATTAGATCTTGCTGGTCATCGTATAATTCTTTGTACTTGTCATAATCCTCGCCTCCAAAAGTTCTTTGACGGTACGAAACTTTCCCCCAAGCTTTATCAACCTCTTCTTTTTTTAATCTAAGCTTTTCCTGCCTTTCATCTAGTCTTTCTTGTTGTACATCAAGCTTCCTTTGTTTATCTATTTCAAACTTTTCCTTTGCTTGCTCTAATCTTTCTTTATTCAAATCTTGATACTCATACAAAAGAGGCTCAACTGTGCTGAGTTTCATTTTGCCATATCTTTGCAAATTCTGAAATTCAGCAAGCGGCGCTGTATCCATAGGTTTCATGTCCACCAGAATATCATCTAAATCAGGTTCATCTTCATTAAACGTGACTTTGCTTAAGTCTGCCCCTCTTAAATCAGCGCCCTGTAAGTAGCAATCGTTAAATTCTACCCCCCCCAAATCTGTATCACAAAAAACGCCACCACTAATATCACAACCAGTAAATTTTGTTCCTTTAAGCACAGCTCCGGTAAAATCAACTCCAGATAAATCAAGATGATTTTCCTTAAGAGATTCTACAAACTCTTCTCCTTGCTCACCTTCTACTCTTTCAGGATATTCAATAGCTTCTCCAAACTTTAAGCCACTTATGTCAGGAACAACTACAACATCACCACGCCCCTGATAATATTTCTCAGTAACATAATCAACCAAAGATATTGAAACTTCAGGATCTTTTGCTTTTTCCTGCTTTACAAATTCTACAAACTCATTCAATTCTCCTTGGGTAAGCACTCTTTTTTCAATACCAACCCCAAGATCTACAGACTTCACCCCAGACACTTCTTGTCTTGGCTCGGGTGCTCCTTCTAATTTACTCATAAATTACTCCTAATAGCAGCAGTTTGTTATTGCTTAACTTCAATAACAAATTCTACACTAAACAGTAAATAACTTACTCTTTAAAATTGAATAAATATAAATAATAGTCTTTTGTCGATGTCTTTTGACAACTTGCAAGAGAGGGATGAGTGATTTTTAACTTTATGAAGACTGGCTAACTCTAACCATTCTTTTTTTACTTTGATCCCAGGCGTAATGGGTATTAATAGTTCTTACTTCGGTAACGATAATGTCGCCGCTTGGTAATTGGGCTACATCAAGACCTTTTTGCAGAGAATCAACAATAAGCGAAGTCGAACCACAAATATAATTTATGTCCTGAAATATATCATCATTAGATGAGTCAACACCTTCTTTAGCGTGCTCATTGATATCAATTTTCTTTTTTTCTATTTCGGCCAATGTCATGTTCCTTACTAATCGCATTCTTTTTCATTGTGCATTATACTACAATAATATTTTATTTTCAACCTTTGTTGATAACGAATCTTTACCAAAGGTTCACAATTTAATACTATTTTCAAATCACCCACTTACATTTATAGTAAATTAAGTTGAATTAGTACAAGGAATAGACTAGATTTTAAGCCTCATACAGGTGGGTAAATGCGGTGTATCCCTGATCGCTAAGTTCTTACCTGAAGGCTGATACATAGGTATGTTGCCATTTTATTTTAATCAATATAATAGCACCTTATTTAATAAACCTTAAATTACAATAACATGAATTGGTTATATTTATTACTTGCCGGCATATTTGAAATCAGCTTTGCCATATCGCTAAAACTAATGGATGGGCATAAAAACATCTTGTGGTCAGTGGTGTTTTATATAAGTATCGTCGGTAGTTTTGTGTGTTTGCAGCAAGCTATTCGCACCATTCCAATCACCGTTGCTTATGCAATTTGGACAGGTATTGGTACAGCGGGTGGGGTGTAGGTATAATCGGCGTGCTGCTATTAGATGAGGTACTCACGCCTACTAAAATCGCTTTTTTAAGCATGTTGATTATATCTTTGATAGGATTAAGAATGACTTCGGCTTAAAGCAGAATTAATATCTAGATGCTCAAATCAAGTGAGGATTGTAAAAGTCCAGAAATTCATCCCAAACTTGATTTGGGATCCACTACTTAATAAAGCATTCACAACCTCGAAGTACATTGGATCCCGGGTCAAGATAAAGAGCGCACGGGATAACTGAGTTCCGCAAAAAGAACTAGTTATCCAAAATATACCTATTGACCAATAAAATTATTTCAGATAGCTTAGAGGGCACATTTACATTAGGGGTGCCTAAATATATAAAGGCTGAGAGTATTTGATATACAACCCTTTGAACCTGAAATTGTTAATACAAGCGTAGGAAATATGTATACATATATCGAAGAAATTTTGGGGCTATTAGCTCTAGCTACATCTGTCATTGGACTTCTACCACAAGTTTACAAAACTTATATCACTAAATCAGCGCAAGATATATCTATGCTAATGCTAATAAACTATTTTGTTTGCTCAGTTTCATGGATTGGATATGGGCTATACCAAGGATCACTTTTTGTAATACTTAGTAATATTGCAGGATTCATCATTAGCGTAGTATTAATAGCTCAAAAGCGTTATTACGATGCAACCGCATAGCGTATTTTATGATCATATTAGCGTAGCTAATCAAAGTAAATTTCGGTCAATTATAGTACTCAACGGTCAAATACCTGATTACGCATTTTTTAAACCCCAAAACTTGCCTATTATAGCAGTCGATGGGGCTGCAAATAAACTTGTAGCTATGGGATTAAAACCAGATTTAGTTATAGGCGATCTAGATAGTATTTGGCCGCATCTACTTAATCAATTAGATACAGTTCATATTCACGATCAAAATTACTGTGATTTTCATAAAACTATAAATCACCTTCAATTCATTAATTTACTACCTTCAATAATTACTGGTATTGAAGGTGGGATGATCGATCATATACTACAGAATATCAATATTTTTGTAAGCACTAATAGTATATTTTATGCACCACCGATAGTAGGATATACCTTGCGATCAGGTAATACCAAAAGATTTAATCTACCTATTAATACAAAAATTTCTTTATTAGGAATGCCTGCAACCGTTACTACAAAAGGGCTCAAGTGGGAATTAAACAGACATGATTTAACTTTTCCTGGAACAAATTCTAGCTTTAATAGGAGCGCTAATGGCCAGGTGTCTATCGAGGTGCATGAAGGTTGTTGTCTTGTGATGATATATTTAACTGGAGAAAAAGACGCTGGATTTGACCGCGCGGTCTGCCCGGGGAGTTCTCTATAGTCATCCCAAGGGCTCTTTAAGTCTCCTGGGTGTAACAATAGTCACTCGTAGCGAGGGGGCATCCTGAGCGTAGAAATAGTCATCCAGGATGACGACTTCTGGTTTTCAGGATTGAATTCTTTCCTTAATAAGCATAGTTGATGACTATTGGTCGGTTTTAAGGTAGCCTTAAATATGTACCAACAACAGTACCATTATCAAAATTATTATTGATCTTATCTACACAATCGTTAATCATAGCCGGAGCCATAGCCATACCAATGTTTGATAATGTTAGGTTTGCAGTATCTAGCACTTGTTGAACTGTCATATTGTAACATGTACTAGTATTATCATTGACAATTAGATCTTTTAATAAAATCGGACTTGCACCAAAACTTGGATCAAACTGATCAAATCTTACATTAAGAGTAAGGGTCACTACTTGACCAGCTAACACTCCGGCATTAGTAGTTGTCGGATTTGTTGCATCAACTAATAACACTCCAGGAGTACCACCCTGTGGTAAGAAATTTCTTATATCAGCTGGTGAAGTAAACTTTATCTTATAACCTGTTACCGTTGGTGGTACCCCGCCTACCATTAGGTAATTTGGACTTGGAAAAGCCGAAGCAAACTTACTATCTAAGTAACACCCAGAGTTATTGCCATGACAATTGGCTCCCCATGCTCCTTGAGTTTGAGTTCTAAAATCCCCTGGTTTTATTACTGAAGGAGGAGGTGGTGGTGGAGTGCAAGGTTGAATAGTATATACGAAATACATTGCCCAATTCTTACCTGGGAATCCTTGACCTTTACCCCAAGCAGTTTCAGTTTGTGTAGTGGTTCCACTAGTAATATTTACCACCGCATGAGCTGCTATATATAAAGTAGTTGTCCCAACAGGATAACCAGGGTCACCTGGCTTAATTATAAATTGTACATTGCTCACTGGAGGGTTGTACGTACCACCATACGGAAACTGTCCATTCTTAGGATTACCAGTCGGTGTTTGAGGAATGCCGGCAAGCGATGTTGCAACGGCAAGATGTGTTTCAGAAATAGTAACACCTGGTATCGTTTTATACGTTACATATATGTAACCATTTGAATTATTCTGAACAGTTACAGTCCCAACACCATTTGTCTGGCCAGCTAGTAGTTGAACTGTCATAGGCTGCCCACAAAACTGAACTGGAGGCTGCACTACAAGTGCACTTGCACTAGATGCAAATAACAGCATCATCAAGCATCTTAATATATTACCAAATAATTTCATCGACATTTCCCTTTAAATGTACACTTAAACTTAAGCGCAATTTGAATTGTTCCATAATGTAACATAGTTTGCAACTATTAATTGCAAGTTGGGTGATGCAGAAACTCTGTATGAATAGTGTGGGGTATTAATGCATTATTCTTCTTTAATAGCATTTGGCTAAACATTTATTTAAATGTATATTTTGAATTAATATTGCTAATGCTTATTATTGCTATAAATTAATCGTTTTCAAGAGCCTAATTTATGGAAATTATTACAAAATTATTCCTAAGTTTCAGTCATGAAACTGTGATTTTACCACTGATAATTGTTGGATATATATGGCTTAATCAGAATATATTTTTTCAGGCAATTTGCCTCCTACTTTCTTCAATGCTATTAAATGCTGCACTCAAAATCACATTTAAAACTCCACTTAATCCTGAACTTGGAAAAATTGGTTTTGCCTTCCCAAGTGGTCATATGCAATCTACTACAGTTTTTTATGGCTGGCTTTATAGCAATTTTAAGAACTTTAAATTTCGAGTTTTTATAATTTTTGTTCTTTTAGGAGTTGGGTATTCACTAGTATATAATGGATTCCATAATTACCTTGATGTATTTGGTGCAGTATTTTTTGGAATATTATTAATACTGAGCGCGCACTTGATAATAAATAAATATCCTAATATTTATGATTTAATTTGTATTATCTTTGCTTCGCTTTTGATGCTTTACATTTATTTGGTGAATATACTTACAAATTATAATTGGATGGTCTATCTTGCGCTAATTGGCATTATGTTTTCTCATAGAGTATTTATAAGAACTTTTGATGCAGCTTTAACAAAAAGATTCAAGCTATTGAACACTATAATTGCCATACTTTTCGTAGGCTGTATTAAACTGGTATTTGGATTAATTGATCAGGACAACATAATATACATACTGCAATGGTTGCTAGTGGGACTAAGCCTCCCGTTCTCAAGATTTATTTGTAATCAAATGATAAATTACAGTAATTAAGTAACTTTTGCCTTAATGCAATTTCTGTCCGTTCGGTACTTCATGATCTGGAGTAATTAAAATGATTGCCCCTTGTGCATCGGCAAAACCTACTAGCAAGAATTCAGACATAAAGCCTGCTATATTTTTTTTGCCTAAATTAACGCAACCTACTATACGTTTTCCTTGTAAACTGCTTGGTGTATAATGCACTGTGACTTGAGCGCTGGTTTGAAGCACTCCTATTTGCTCACCAAAATCTGCCCAAATTTTATATGCGGGCTTTCGCGCTTTTGGAAATTCTTCAACCTTAATAATAGTTCCTGACCTTAGTTCAATTTTTTCAAAATCTTCGTAATTTATAATATTCATAATCATTATAGCACACTTAAATAACACTCACCTTATATACACATATTCTTTTATATAGCTGCTGTCTATTCTAAATTCCAAGCGTATTAAACTAATTTGTAGTTAAATTGACGAAATTATCCTTGACTATTTTAAGGACTAGGAATAGGATTCTTGGCCAAATTACAAGCTAAAACTATGACGTCTAAATCTGAAATTACCCTAGAAATGTGGATATTGCTGTGTGCAGTTGGGATACTGATATTCTTAATGAATGTTGATTACACTGCTGTGAGTCTTACATTATTACCTATTTCCAAGGAAATTGGCGAAGATCTTAACAACTTACAATGGATGCTCAGTGGATATACCCTTGTATGGGCATCGTTTGTTATTCCTGCCGGAAGATTTGCTGATATATACGGCAAAAAAACTGCTCTTTTACTTGGTTTGATTCTTTTTGCCTTAAGTTCTGCCATGATCAGTATATCATCTGAAATAGAGTATTTAATTGCTGGAAGAATTGCTCAAGGTGTAGGGGCCGCTATATTTACGGCGCCATGTTGGGCAGTGATATTTTCAAGCGCGCCACCAGAAAAACAAGGCTTTGTTATGGGGATTGTTTTAACTTTTTCAGGAATTGGCCTGTCAACCGGACCAACTCTTGGTGGATTCCTGATCCAGAACTTTAGTTGGCGCTGGATTTTTTATGCCAATATACCAATTAGTATATTTGTCGGACTCGTATTCCTTTGGGTTGTCAAACCCGAACCAAAAAGGACTGATACAGCGAAAATAGATATTTTAGGCACAATTTTACTATCATCTGGGTTATGTCTGAGCGTATACGCCTTAAATCAAATAGAAGTGTGGGGTGCAGGAATTAAACTCTTTGGCACGCTTGCGATAGGAATCATTATAGTTGGTGTATTCTTTGTTTATGATAGTAGTAGAAAAGAAAAGATGATTCCTAACTCTCTACTAAAAAACAAAGCCTTTATGTCTTGTTCTGTGGCGTGTTTTTTTATTGCCATGACTTTCTCTCTTATTTTGGTTCTTGTTGGAATATACTTGCAGAAAATTATGTCCTACTCAAGCTATCACGCTGGTTTAATATTCTTTGCTATGACTATATCTATGGGTTTTCTTTCACCATTTGGCGGTCAAATAGTCGACAAACTTGGTGTAAGGATTCCTCTAGTGGCTGCTACATTGATGATTGCAATTGGCACTGGCCTTATGTCACTCTTAAATACCGAGTCATCAGTTTATATGATTTGCTTGGCCTTGTTCTTTGCAGGAACTGGGATAGGAATATTTTTTACCGCAGGAAATATCGCCATGATGAGATCTGTGCCTGCGCAGGACTTAAACATAGCTTCTGGCGTATATACCACCTGGATGATGATGGGTAATACTATCAGCATTATACTATACTCTAGTTTACTCGTCCTTTTTGCCCGGCTTAGGCTCATTGCGTCATTTTCTACAAATAGCGAGATAACTGACGACACAAAGAATATTATTCTTTCTAATTTAGGAAAATTAGGAGAACCTTTATCCTCAATTCCAGGGATTACAGATAAACTAATTCAGGAAATTACTCTTGCTCTTGCCGAGAGCTTTTCTTTAAACATGTTAATAGGCACGATTTCAGTGATCGGTGTATATTTTATAATCCGTAATAGCGTTAAATCCCTAGATAAAAAGGACGATCCAAAGGATCAATCAGCGTACCACATTAGCCTTTAATCGATACTAGATGAACTCAACTACTTCCTCATGAGATGCTGAATCAAGTTCAGCATGACTTAGGGGGGGGTGCAACATGACTTCCTCGTCGTCATCCCACACCATAAAGTCATCCAAACCCTCCCATAAAGTCATCCCAAACTTGATTTGGGATCCACAAATAAGTAATGGATCTTGGTCAAGCCCAGGATGACGACTGTTGGCTCCAGGTTGAATTCTTTCCTTAATAAATATTAGTTGATGACTAGGTAAGAAGTTATTCTGTCATAATGCCATACTCAAATAATGAAAACTAGAGTTATTAGCAAAACCATCTCGTTTAAAATCTTCTTTAAAGCCCATCTTTTTATACATATCTGGTGCTTGAAAACTAAGTGTTTCTACATAAACAAAACTACAACCCTGATTTTTTCCATACTCTAGCATTTTATTCATTAATTTTTTAGCTATTCCCTGCTTCCTAAACTCCTTGGCTACAGCTAAATATTTTATATGAAGCTGCTCCCAAAAGACTTGTGCAACTATTGCACCTACTAGCTTATCCTCATCGCGCATTACAAAAGATATCGGCTCAGTTGCCAATCCATTCATACCAGTTGCTTCAATTGCATGCTGAGCAAACATGTTGTACAGCTTGTCTTTTAGTTCGGTGTTTAGTGTTGTTTGAACTATTTCCATAATAATTTTATAAAATAAATTCTATTAATAAAGGACAGTGGTCAGAAATTATGTCTGATAAAACTGAAAACTCTAATACCTTAAATTTTTGTGAGCAAAAAATATAATCAGCATATTTTTCTTTACCCGAGTATAATTTTGTTCTAGTTGATAAGATATTGTTATTCGCCACTAAATCAATCAGGCCATCTTGAATGATTTTTAAACTCTTTGTATCAGGAGCTAAATTAAAATCACCACATAAAATCAATGGCTTATCAATTTTGTTAATAAAGTCTTTAATTTTGTTAGACTGAATAATTCTCTCTGGTGAATCGGTTTTACCTTGCCCATTCCACAAGCCATGAATATTTAGTACCACAAACTCAGTATTTTGATACTTTAAATCATAATACTGCATCAGTCTAGAATGCGTCGGTCCTTTGCCAATATAATCTGGATTGTCATGAATTAGCACCTTGTCATGCTCTTTAACGATAACACCTTTTTTGATAAAAGTAGCAAGGCCGTAGACTTCATCTACTATAGGGCTAAAATAACCATGATGATTCTTCAAAATACCTTGAATTTTGGAGTAAATGTTTAGACTCAAAAACCTGTCTTCTGTGGATATTTTGGCATTTGCATCTTTATATACCTCTTGCAAACAAAAAATATCAACTTCTTTGTAATTCTCAATGAAATCAAGTAGCGCGGCTTCCACATGACCACCCCAAATATTTAGTGTCATTAACTTCAAGTTAGCTTGCATGATTTTATTCTTGATAATAAGATTTAATAAATATGGTCATATCTATGCCTAAAATATACTTAAATAGATGTTATAAACATGAAAGAATATCTTTGGAAATTAAAAAATGCAATATTGTCTTTAATGACAAGGCAAACAATAGGCGTCAGATGCATGATAATCAAAGATAATGAAGTTTTCTTAATAAAACATAGTTATATGCCCATGTGGTATCATGTTGGCGGGGCAATAGATGCAAAAGAATCGCCAATTACAGCCATTAAAAGAGAATTAATGGAAGAAGCTGGAATAAGTTGTTTAGCCGGTCCAGAATTATATGGAGTTTATTTGAATAATTTTCAAAATAGAGATGATTTTGTTATATTTTACACTGCAAGCAGCATTACTCAAAAAGAAGTTAAGTGCCATGAAATCTTGGACTTTGGTTGGTTTAATCTAGAAAACTTACCGACAGATATTTCCCCCGCAACAAAGCGAAGGATTGAAGAGTATTTAGGTAATAGAGCCAAATCTGATATGTGGTAAATCAAATATGCAAAACCAGGAAATTATCATTACAGAATGTAAACTAACAGATATTGATAGTATTTTACCGCTAATGGAACAATTGGGCTATCCATCTGAAATAGACCAATTAAAGGAGCGATTTAATAATTTTATCCATATTCCTGGTTATGGGATTGCAATAGCTATTAGTAATGATAATGTCATTGGCCTAATTGCCTGGTCAAAATCTAATCTTTTTGTAAAAGATGGCTCAAGAATACATATTGAAGCCCTAGTTGTTGATAAAGAACACAGGAGAATTGGTGTTGGCCAGGACTTAATAAAATCCCTAGAAAAACACATAAAAAGAGATAAAAATATTTGCCATATAGACCTCACCTCTGGAGAAAGAAGAGCAGCTGATGGAAGTCATGATTTCTATAGTAAGTTGGGATATAAGAACGATGGTTACATGTCTAAAGTTTACTTTCGAAAAGAGCTTGAATTTTAGGTGATCCTGAATGCTAATAACCTCAAAAGTACTTATGAGAGATCGCATCAAGTGCTGAGATTGTAAGCATGAATACGGATTACTAAGTTATAATTGTCAACCTTTTACATAAAGGGTGCTTATTTTGATGCCACTTATTATGAGTATTTCTATTTGGTATTATTGTTCTATCAAAGTCTAGCACTACTAATTCATATTTTTGCGTCTTTGACATAAGCAACTCCTATAAAATTTTTTGGCCGCACCCTTAAGGATAACGCGAATGAATGAAAGTTGTAAAAGCGCTAATTATAGATATTTGAAATCCTGCTTGTGCTCTATTTTCTCTTACTTCAGGAAAATAATGCAACCCTAAGGTATTATAGGTTTGATTTGTTAATAGTAATTCAATTACACTCATAAATTGAATTAGATTATTTTATTATGGAGAGTGGCTTATGACAGGGCAGCTAGCGACAGATCCTTTGTTCGTGGGGTTGACAAGACCATCGATGATATTTGGAGTGAGTATTCAATATGCGATGTTAAACATGATGATTTCTGTGACTATGTTTATCCAAAAATCTAGTGTTTATATTATATTTATTGCAGCTGTGGTTCATTTAATTGGGTATCTGTTATGTTTTAAGGAGCCTAGATTTATGGAGTTGTACTTGAATTACGCTGGTAAATGTAATCAGTGTCCTAATAAATCTTACTACGGCGCAAATTCATATAGTGTTTGAGATATAACGAATGTTTCGATTATCTAAAATAGCTGCATCTAAAGAGCAGTATGCAAAAAAAGAAAAACCTGTTTCGCACTTTATACCTTATAAGTGCCATTGGGATAAAAATACTATTTTAACTAAGGACAATGGTTTGCTTCAGGTGGTAAAAGTTGGCGGTTTTTCCTTTGAAACAGCAGACGATAGTGATTTAGATATCAGAAAAAATATCAGGAACTCATTGCTTAAAAATATGGCATCAGGCAATGTTACTTTATATTTTCATACAGTGCGTAGGCGTAAGCCAGTTATGCAGAGAAATAGTGAATATTCTATTGATCCCACGGTTAGAACCTCTAAGGATTTTACTAGTTACCTAGAAAGCGAGTGGCAAGCCAAAAACTCATCCTCAGACTCTTATTTTAATGAACTATATGTATCAATTTTATATGAGCCTGATAAAGAGGGTGCTGCAATAGTTGAGTATATGTTCACTAAGCTTCGCCAAAAGTCAAATAAGTCCGTATGGGAAAACGATATGCGTGAAATGCATGAGAGTATGCAGGAAATGACCACGCGTGTGCTTAATACCCTTAGGGACTACGATACTTCTTTACTTGGAGTGCGAGAAACAAGAGAGGGGGCATTTTGTGAGATTTCTGAATTTCTAGGAACCATAATCAATTGTGGTGATTCTAGCCCCATGATGGTGCCAAGAAATTTCCTAGACGAGTATCTGCCTACAAACAGGCTTTTCTTTGGTTCTCGTTCAATTGAATCGAGAGGCGCAAGGGGTAAGAAATTTGCGGGTATTGTCAGTGTACTGGAATATGGTCCTAGTACTTCAGCTGGTGTGTTCGACGGTTTCTTGCAAATGCCTTTTGAATTTATAATGACTCAGAGTTTTAGGTTCTCTAACAGAACAATTGCCATAAATAAAATGCAGTTGCAACAAAATCGTATGATTCAAGCGCAAGATAAAGCGGTTTCACAAATTGCTGAGATTTCTCAAGCTCTTGATATGGCTATGAGTGGTGATATAGGATTTGGTGAGCATCATCTTTCTATGTTATGTATTGATAAAGATCTAAAAGCTCTAGAGAACACCTTATCTATGGCCGCAGTTGAACTTTCAAACTGTGGAATGCAGCCAGTCAGAGAAAGGGTTAACATGGAACCAAGTTATTGGGGGCAGCTTCCTGGAAATCTTAAATATATCATCAGACGTTCTACAATTAACACTTTAAATCTAGCAGGATTTGCTTCTATGCATAATTATCCTCCAGGTAAGATGTATGGGAATCATTGGGGAGAGTATGTTACGGTGCTAGATACAACATCTGGCACCCCATTCTATTTCAATTTTCATGTTCGTGACGTGGGGCATAGTTTGATTATTGGTCCAACAGGAGCTGGTAAAACAGTGTTAATGAATTTCTTATGCGCCCAAGCACAGAAGTTTAGACCTAGAATGTTCTTCTTTGATAAAGATCGAGGTGCTGAAATATTCATCAGAGCCCTAGATGGCGTGTATACGGTTATTGATCCTGGTCAAAATTGTGGATTTAATCCGCTGCAACTACCAGATACTGGAGAGAATAGAACCTTTTTATTAGATTGGCTCAGTGCATTAGTGACTTCTCATGGAGAAAGCTTGACTGCTGAGGACATTAAGATTCTAAACCAAGCAATTGATGGAAATTTTAGGTTGGATAGAAGAGATCGTAAGCTAGATAACATTGCCCCATTTCTTGGGATGGAAATCGCTGGGTCATTAGCAAGTAGACTGGCTATGTGGCATGGTAAAGGTTCTCATGCAAAGGTATTTGATAATGACGAGGATACTATTGATCTAGGTCTATCTCGAGTATTTGGTTTTGAGATGGCGGAGCTGCTAAAAGATCCTTTATCTCTTCCCCCGGTGCTTTTATATGTCTTTCATAGAATCAATATTTCTCTTGATGGATCAAGAACAATGATAGTGCTTGATGAAGCTTGGGCTTTGATTGATAACCCTGTCTTTGCTCCTAAAATAAAGGATTGGCTCAAGGTTTTAAGAAAATTAAATACCTTTGTAATTTTTGCTACTCAAAGTGTGGAAGATGCCACTAAGAGTCGGATAAGTGATACGTTGATACAGCAAACAGCGACTCAGATTTTTCTACCAAATTTAAAAGCGACAGATATTTATAGAACAGCGTTTATGTTGTCACAAAGAGAATATGTGCTTATCAAAACTACTGATCCGGCATCTAGGTACTTTTTAATAAAACAAGGGGTAAACGCAGTGATAGCTAAAGTAAATTTAAGCGGAATGACTAATATTATAAATGTACTCTCTGGCAGAGTAGATACAGTATTATTGCTTGATAGTATTATTCAAAAGCATGGTAGTGATCCTAAAAAATGGCTGCCAATTTTTTATGAGGAAGTAAGAGCGCTAGGTTAATGAAAAAGGCATATTGGAATGAAATTATTTTTCCAGTTTTTGCATGCTATGTTAGTAATACAAGAGCTGCTTTGAATGATTTTTTTCATAGGTTACTGAGTTATATCAGATATAATTTCATTATCTTTCTGACCATAATCATTTTTATAAATACTAGTTTTGTAAGACCAGCTAAAGCAACAGATGTCTTGCAAACTATATTAGATACCCTCACTAGTCTTACTTGTGAAACCCAAGGAGTTGGAAATCTTTTGCGCTCAGAGTTTACGCACACTTGTATACCTGCACCATTTTTTACTTTCTTAGTAGCTAATATCCTATCTCCAGGTTTATATGCCAATACTTTCTTGCGCGTTACTATTAATGATAAAGAGCTATTTCCTGATACTTGTAGCAGAGCAAATAGAATAGATTTTTATGATCAAAAGCTGAGTTTTGGAATGTGTAATAACACGATGCTTGCAACCGCGAGAATCGCTGCAATTGCAAAAACAGCCATAGCTATTGCAAAGTCAATATTTACAGGGGCAGATCCTTGGGATGATATTCAAGCTTCTTGGGAACTTAAAAAAATTGATTATCATAAAATGTATATTGACCAAAGAGAAGGTGATGAAGGCACGATGATAGATATCGGGTTAATACCTATATTTCCTTGGAAAGTAATCAAAGAAAATGACAAAATGTGTGTTGCCACCCAGAGTTTTAGCGGGTGGATACCTATAGGGTGTAAATACATTAAAGAACCATTCCCAGTATCAATTTATGCTGATTTTATGGATATGAGTGAGGAGGGTAGAGGCGATCTTGAAAAACTTACTTCGCTTACTACGTGTGCCAATATGGGTAGTTGTTATCATAGAGCTTATAATAATTCCAAAGCAGCCATAGTGATGACAGGGCCAATTATTGAATGCGTTAAAGAAATGATTGCTAAACTAATGGTTAGTAGCGCGGTTTGTAGTTTTGATGATGTCAAATTAGTTCTAGGTAGTAGCTCTAGAACTTCAAGTGCGCTATTCATATTCCAGCAAAACATGCATCTAGCTGTTAGTGCACTACTTACGTTGTATGTAATATTCTTTGGTTTTAAAATTGTACTAGCTGGAGATATACCGCCAAAAGGTGAGGTGGTGACCTTTGTAGTAAAATTTCTTTTCGTAATTTATTTTTCTGTTGGGATCAATATCAATTCCTCAAATGAATATGATAGAATGGATGGCATGATCCAGTGGGCATTTCCATTCTTGCTTGATGGAATGAATCAAATGGCGAGTTGGATAATTAATGCAAGTCCTTCGCAGTTGTGTAAATTTACAGATATTGAGTATCCTGATACTTTGCGCCATCTTCAGTTGTGGGATTCTTTAGATTGTAAAGTAGCTCATTACTTAGGGCTTGATGCAGTACAAACATTAATGGTTGAGAACGCCAGTAGGCATCATGATTTTTCTAAGCTTGATATATTGAGTTTCCCAATACCACCTTATATTTATTTACTGATTCCTGCGTTTCTTTCAGGATATATGCAGCTGGTAACTCTTGCTTTGATGTACCCATTACTAGTGATTTCAGTTGGCGCATTTATTGTGAATGCTACTGTAGTTTGTATGATATCAATAGTCGTACTAGGGGTGCTAGCGCCTTTATTTGTACCAATGTACTTATTTGAATATACTAAAGGGTATTTTGAATCTTGGATTAAGCTGCTAATTTCATTTATGTTGCAGCCAATGGTGGCGGTAGTGTTTATGACCACGATGCTCTCCGTATATGACTATGGTTTTTATGGTACTTGTAAGTATACTTACACTGACTTTACTTATTCTGGGCCTAATGTAAGTATGGATATTGGGGTAATAGGAGGAAGTAGCTTGAATCTTACCGATCATAGAAGTGCAAGATATTTTTACGTAGATCAAAATTGGTCAGGAAGTTATGACAATGAAGAGGAGATTGAAGGTTGTAAAAACAGCTTAGGCTTTATGCTCAACAATCCATACCAATTTTTATTTGATACTGGGTCAGATTTAGTATCTGCGGCTAAAATGCCTTGGCTGGACGATGCTTCTGGTAAGGAAGATAAAAAGAGATTTGATTTCCTAGATTCTATTACTTCAAGTAAAGGCATGTTCTTTAATGTGGTTGAAGTGATATATGAGAAAATCAAGAAATTGGTACTAGCTCTATTAACTGCATGTTTTACCTTGTACTTGATGTATCACTTTAGTGAAAGTTTAGCAGAGTTTGCAGCTGATATGACTGAAGGTGTGTCTGTAGGTAATATGGCCATAAAACCTCAAACAATATTTAAAGCTGGTATGAAACTGGCATCAATGGCTGGCGGGGCAAAAGGAGGAGATAAAGGAGGAGGTGGAGGAGGTGGAGGAGGTGCTACTGATAAAGTGTCCACTGGTGGTGGACGAGGTGGTGCAAGTGATAAAATGTCTACAGGCGGTGGGGATGGTGCAAGCGATAAAATGTCTACAGGCGGTGGAGGACAAGGTTCAGGTGATAAAGTGATGACAGGACTAACTAGTGGGCTAAAATCTTCAATGACAGGTGGATTTGATGCATCAAAGGCCTCATCTAGTTCTGTTAGAAAGACTGAAACAGATGGCTCTGGGGAATCAGAAGGATCTGCTAAAAAGAAACCTAAATCTGAAAAAGAAGAACCAGAAGGCGAACAAGGTGGTGGTAATATGCCTAGTGATTCAGGTGGGGGGGAGCAATGAAAAGCATAATGGTGCTATTATTGAGAGTTTTAGTATTGAATACGGTTTTTGCTGCTAATGCTTATGCAGATACATATGGCAAAAGCTGCGTAGCATTACCAGCCCTTGATTCCTCAAACTACCTAGCAAATAGTACCGCGTATGGTTATGTGCAAAATAGTATAGATATGAAGACTTACCCAACTGGTGCTAATGCATGCACTGCTGAAGGTACTGAATTTAAGTTTTGTATAATTAATAAAAACCCAACTCCTGTGTCACCTTGTACTCCAGTGACGATGAATATTGGAGATACAGCCACTCTTGGTTCTTTAACAACAAATACAGATATTACATCAAGCGCTTCATTATCTCAGATTCCGCTTACAATTTCTATTTTCGATAATAAAGTATGTCTAACCATGCCTACTTCACGTGGGATAATGCCTTTAATGTGCAGAAATAAAGAACCAGAACCTGTAGTGGGCGCACAAGTTGAGCAAATTTGCCAATCACTTGGTGCATCGTGCTATGATGGCGCAACAAAGAGTCAATCCTTACTTAGTTTTTCTGGTTTAACCATACATTGTCTGAGGGACACTTTAAATAAAGTGTTTTATGTGGGTAATCAGTGCCCTGAAATCGAGCAGGAAATAACATTTACTGCTTTAAGGCCATTTCCTGAATTTCAAAATGCTATGCAAATGGCAGTTAGTGGAGCTCTCATTTTATACGTAATGGTATATGGATTTCAAATTGTCATGAATGGCGAGTATGTTCATCTTAACAAAATAGCTATGTTCTTGATGAAATTTATTCTTGTAGTGTATTTTTCAGTCGGGCTTGGTGCTAAGACAATCGAATATGGTCAGGAAGTGAGGCATAATGGAATGACTGAATTTGCCCTGCCCATACTAGTTGAGCTTACAACCAATTTTACTGAGTTTGTTTTTAGTGCAGCTGGTTCACAAGGGTTATGTGTATTTGATAAAGCGAAATATCAAACTGGGTATGAGTTTTATAGTCTTTGGGATTCAATAGATTGTCGAGTTGGCTATTACCTGGGAATGCAGCTTCTTTATAATATTGGAACTATGGTCAGTTCATTAACTGATAGTTCAACTTCAGTAATTAGTGAGGGTAGTAGTATTGATTTCACTCCACCCAATAGTAGCGAGGCAATAGAATCTATTGGAAAAGTTGGTATGTTGACTTTTTTTCCAGTAATGTTTGGCTTCTTTATGGCAGGAAACATAATCATTGTACTCATGGGAATGGTGTTTGCCATGGTATTCATTTCGGTTCTATTATACTTCATGACGGCATATATGGTTTGTACAGTGACTTTATATGCCCTTGCGTACGTTTCGCCAATATTCATTCCTATGGCCTTGTTTGAAAGAACAAAAGGCTATTTTGATTCTTGGTTAAAGATAGTTATATCTTGTACGCTTCAACCGGCTGTGATCGGAGGTTTTATAGCAATGTTGCTGACTATGTATGACTCAGCAATTTATGGAAATTGCGTATATAAGAGGCATGATTATAATGTAGGAGAGATCAATTTTAGTACTTTTGAGTTGAGGTTGCCTGCAACGGAAGTAGAAAAATGTGAAAATAGTGCAGGATATAAATTATTACAATATTACATAGGGAAAGGGTGGGAGAAGAAAATTATAATTTTGTTTGAGATAATCAAAATTCAAGATTATCTAGATTTGGCCACCAGCTTGTTGTATGTCATATTATACATCATTGTTTTTTATTACTTTATAAAATCCGTCAATGAGTTTGCTTCTGATTTAGTTGGTGGACCAAGCCTTGCTGCAGTTACTGTTAATCCAAATGCTTTTATAGATAAAGTCAAGAATTTAGCTTCGGCCGCAGTTTCGGCTGCTTCAGCTGCAGTAAAAGCCCAAGCTGGAGATACGGAAGGTGCAGCAAAGGATACAAAAGAAGCAACAGATAAAGCGACAGAAGATACTAGCTCTAATAGAAAAGGTGGCCCTCAATCGAGTGATAGTGTTTCTACAGGCGATGATGGTGCAAAAGATTCTGTTTCCACAGGTAAAACTGGTGGAGGTGGTTGATCATGGACAAAAGTAAGCTAGCAATCATCGGATTATTCACAATAGTAGCCATAATACTTATTGTGGTACTTTGGATTGTGGCAATCATTGGCGGTATGGATCTTACTGACGGTTGTTTGTATAGGTATAGCCTTAACAGTGATGGTAGTGTCTCTTCGTCGGATAGCTACTTAAGCACAGCGACTTTAAAAGCGAGTGGCAATTATACTGCCACAAATGCTGATAATGGTAATGGTTTTGTTCTAGATCCAAATGCATATGGAAAGTGGTTAAATACAAATGTTCGTCTTACTTCCGGGCAAGAAGTTGATTTGGTTATTAAAGGTGAGGTGAGCCTTTGTAAATCTTATATACCAAGTTACAACCTACAAAGTGAGTCAAATCTTGATTCAAGCGGAAATATAATAGAGATTCCAAGAGTTGAAGATGGTGCTACCGCTCCTGCTACCCTTGTTTTTAATGCTAGAACAGGAGAATGGAGAAATATACTACAAGTTTTTAATAATGACAAAGTGTTGGTTACTTTAGAAAAAGATAAGAAGACTACAGCTGCTAGTACATCAGTTTATAGCTCAATTTCTAAGGCTAATGTTACTGCTGATTGCAGAGAAGGCAAAAGAGCTTACGATCCTATTTGTGGTAGGTATAGTATTTGGGATTCGTCGACTACTTATGTTGATAAATGCAGGTATGTTGAGCAATGCTATGAATGTAATTGCCGCGATGAGTGCAATTCGTGGAATCTACTTGGTTGGTGTATAGGGGGTTGGAGTAATGTGTGTGACTGGTGTTCATGTTATGAAAATGTTAGTGGCACTGCTCCTGAGCCATACCGTAATGATGGTAAATACACTTCCCCATGGTCGAGTAATTTGAGTAGTTTATTTACTAATTTTAGTCGTGATTGTAGGAATGAACATTCTTACGTAGATGGGGACTATCAGAATGAAAAATATTTTTGGTTTTCAGCAGATGCTGCAACTGGGTTATTATATCGATTTGATTCAAGCTTAAATCCAACAAGTAAGGCTTCAAGAGGAAGTGGGTATAGTTTCTCAAGAGTACAGTCTGATCAAACTGCTCTAAATGGTGATCAAAATAGGCAAATCATATTGCAAGGTGTATTATCTGAAGGTGATGTCAAATATCTGCAATACAGATTCCATGATAATGATGGTAACTTTGGGGATAACACGGGTGGCTATGTTTTGAGTGTTAAGCATACAAAATGCAGAAGACAAAATGGCAGTGCCTACAATGATACTATTCAAGGGAGAGGTGTTGTACAATATGTTATAGCTGATTATGGCCAAAACCCAAATACTAGCATGTCATCATTAACAGCAAATAATATAGTTGTTAACCAAAATGGTTCTGGAAGTATTACAGTACCATCTAACAAACAAGGTTATATTTGGATCAAAATTAACAATGCTGCTGACGATTACAAAGATAGTTTTGGTCAGTATGAAGTCCAATTTTTTACACAAGTTGCTAAAAAGAATTTTTATACTGAAGTATTAGGTCCATTTTTTGAGGGTTTCAAAAGCAAGATTAAAGGGGCTTCTATAACAATTTATAAAAACATGACATGTTATCATGGTTTAGGTGATAGTCAAAATTGTACTAATTTTTTCAATTACATTAAGGCGATATTAAGCTTGTATATCATGATATACGGAATAATGTTCCTTATGGGTATGGTTAAGATTAGTCAAACAGATTTAGTAATGAGAATAGCTAAAATCGCGTTTGTAGCTGGATTGATGAATGATTCGACTTTTGACTTCTTTAATAACTATGTCTTTGATTTTGTTACCGAGTTCTCAGATACAATCATTGCCAATATGTCTGGGTATAGTCTGTTTAGTGGTAGTACGAGTGTATCTAACCCGTTGATGTTTATGAATGAAGTAATGACAAAAATTTTCTTAAGCTCAACCTTTGCCGCCCAAATTATGGCACTATTTTCGATGGGTATAAATGGAGTAATTTACTTTATTATAATAATAGTGTGTCTAGGTATAATATTGATAGTATTGTTTAGAGCCATTGCAGTATATTTAATGGCTTACATGGCTATTTCAGTTTTAATAGGTATTGCTCCATTATTCTTAACTTTCATTTTATTTGAGAAAACTCGATACTTATTTGATAACTGGGTGAAATTTACCTTTAGGTATATGGTCGAACCGGTGATTATGCTCGCGGGAATAATAATCCTGACGCAATTATTTACCATTTATCTAGATAATGTCATTGGTTATAGCGTGTGCTGGAAGTGTGCTATACCAATTAAAATACCATTTCCAAATATTGAGGGTATTTCGCCTGCTTTCTTAGATGTCGAGATATTCTGTTTTAATTGGTTTGCTCCTTGGGGATTTGATCATAGGAGTAATCAGATGGGTTTAAATATGCAAAATGTTGTTGTACTGCTGATGTTGGCTTACTGCATGTGGGGATATATGGATTTTTCAGCTAGTATCGTCGGTAGGATAGCTGGAGGAGTCGGTGGACCTTCTGCAACAGGTATGGGTAAAGGCATGGCTGGTGCAGCAGAAGATGCAATGCTCAAGAAAGTTGGGTTAGATGCTGAATCAAGAGAGGAAATGAAATCAGGTGCTAAAGAAAGGTTGAGTAGTATGAAAAAAGGAGATAAATCAGCTCCGTTATCGAAAGGTGGTAGGCATGATGTTGGTGATCCAAAAGGTGCCTCATCATCATCACCATCATCGTCATCGTCGTCATCAACTCAGCAAGGTTCTTCAGCTACCAGTGCACAAGGTTCAAAAAGCCCTGATAAGGCAGAACCACATGACAAAGGAGAAGCATCGCAATGGAAGAAAACTTCACCGTCTGAACCACACAAAAAAGCTGAAGCTCAAATTGGGGGTAGTCGTACAGCGATGGGCAAAGTTGAGCAATTAAATAAAGATAAGGCAGAAGAATTAAGAAGAGAGGACGGTGGGCAAAGGAAGGATTCAGTAGAAGAGGCACAAGGGCAAAAAAGAACGGACCCTACTTTATCAAATCCAGGTCAAGGATCTAAGCAAGCGAAAAAAGCTAGTGGTCAAGATGTTTTGGATGATTCTGGAGAGCAGCAGGAGAGAGAAGAAAGAGATAAGGTCGAAAGAAGAAAAATAGAACCTGATCAGCTTGACAAGGAAAAGCAAGATAAGGAGAAGGATCAAGAATGATATTTATTAGGAAAATAATTTTGTTAATAATTATTATGCTCAATTTTGAAGCAAAAGCTGATCTGAGTGATGCTTCAAGATTTGATTGGATGAATAGCTCTATAACTTCCTTTTCGCCTCCTTGTCTGGAGGTGCCAGAATTTTCTGGACTCAATCAAACATCGAAATCCTTAAATTTAGATCAAAGTGGTCAATGGGTGCCTGTGGGAACGGAAGTCCAAGAGGGAAAATTATTGCAAATTAAATGGTCAACCGAAGGGGTGTTCAAAAGGCCAGCTAGATATAGGGTAATGTACAGAATTGATCCAAGATTTGAAAGGCCGCAAGTATTTATCCAGACATATGACTATAGTCAAAATAAGTATGTTTCAGACTTTCATCATTACAAAAATGGTGTGTTAATGAGCTATCAAAGTACTCCAGAGATGACCTTTAATCAAAGAGTAAAAGATTACGATGACTATTTTAATTTTGTAGACAGAAGCAAAATTCAAGTAAAAAAAGATGATGTAGTAAATGTTACAATAGATGATACGGGGTCGTTCTTTGGTAGCACGTCAGAAATGAATACGGAACTAGGGTCTCTTGATGATATATCGGTAGTTTATACAGAAAGTGCTCTACAAAATAATAGAATATTATACGCAAATGCAGCTAAGTTTTGTCAGTATGGTATTACACCATCTAGACCTGAGTATGTTATAAATTGTCTGTTAAACCCACTTTTATCTGGAGAGCAGAATTTTTGGGATGTAGGCAGTAATAATAAAACGATTGAAGGAAGAATTTATAATGCTGCTTTCGAGTTAAGTAAAAGTAATTTATCAAGCTGCCCTAATTCAGCCAATGGTAATGATAACGATCCAATGTGCTATTACGATAAAGGCAGAGGGGTTGAAATTCTTGTTGGAGGAACAGTGGTAAAGAATATTACTACTCAATTTGTGACTTCTCCTTTCTCTGGAAAATCGTTTTTTTATTATAAATCAGATGTAGATGGTGCCCTAGATTTTAATACCAGTTGGCTTATTGATGGAATGTATGAATATTCGTCAACAATATCAAATAGCCAATTTATGAAGGAGTGGGCTGTATTCCCTGATTACCTACAGTTTTTAGCATTTTTAGTCAATAATAATTCAAGCTATCTAATGAATTTCTTGCATTTTGGTCGTTATTTATTTGAAGTTGAAGTGGGTAATTCTGTATCAGCTATATCTATGGATGACTTAAATAGTATTGAAGTTGAATACACCATTACTGACAGTGCCGCTAGCGTTCCATCCGACTCTACTTCTGGTTCTGCTGTTGAGAGAGATTTTAGAAGTAATGCCGGCTCAAGCGGATTTTTATGGATGCGCGTAATTAATCCTGAAGGTAAATTATCTGGTGTGGTGAACGCTAAGGTAGCAAACTATACTGGTAGTACGTGGTTTTCAGATTTGGTATATGGTAAATTGATAGAGCCATTGCGTGCCAAATTTAATGAGATAACTCTAATAATATACTCAAAACTCATAACTAATGCGACCTTCCAAGGTATTGCTAGAACTATGTTAGTTTTGTATGTAATCATTTACGGACTTGTATTCCTAGCAGGAGCGGTTCAAATTACAGTTTCGGACATAGTAACTAGAGTAATAAAGATTGCTGTTGTTGTGGCTTTATTTAGCGAAGCAAGCTGGACATTCTTTAATCAAAATTTGTTTAATGTATTTACTAGCGGCATTGATTCGCTCATGACTCAAGTTATAGGGATTTCAAGTCAAGCGAATAATCCATTTGGCTTTGTTGACCCTATTTTTGATAAATATACCAATGGAAGAGTATGGGGATTGCTATTTATTCAATTACTACAAATACACAACGGTCTTACTTTCTTTGCGATTATGACAATCTATGGAATATTATTATATTTCAGAGCGGTGCTAGAAGTTATAGTTGGCTATTGCTTAGCTTTTCTTGGGCTTGCGGTTATGGTTTCAATTGCACCATTTTTTATTGTGCTCATTCTATTCGAAAGAACAAAAAGTATATTTGATAATTGGATATCTACGATGTTCAGTTATATGATTCAACCAACTATGATGTTAATATTCCTATTACTCCTTGATCAGATAATGAGTGATCATATAGCAAGGACAGTGGTAAGAGCCTGTTGGGATATTTTAATTCCAATTAAGATTGGTTTAGATTTGAACCATATTGGAATACCACTTAGTTTTTCATTTGAGTTACCATTCCTGCCAGGTATTCCATTCTATGTGCCTCAATTAGCTTCAATCTCGTCTATTTCAGACTTTTTTGGTGCAAACGGTACTATTATGAAAGTGGCAACTTCAACTTTCCTTTTCTATGCATTATGTAAACTAGCAGCGGGTGTGGTTGATTATGTGTCATTAGTTGTGCAATACTTAACCAATGTTCTTGCAGCAAGGCAGGAGGGTAAATTACAACAAGCTGAGAATCCAATAAAAGATATTATTGGAGACATGGATAAGGTAACAAAACCTATAACAAGTATTCCGTCTAAATTGGGCAAATTTGCCAAAGAGAAATTAATTGATCAAAAGATTTCACATAGACATGGTCCAGATGACAAAGGTGAGGCAGATTACAGTAAATTCAAAGCTGATAAAGATAGTGATGATAGGGTTGCCAATGTTTCTAAAGAACAAGACAAGGATCTTGGTTCAGCTAAAGGAGTGACTGAACCTGCGCAAAAAGGCTTATCAAAATTTAAATTTGGCAAAAGTAAAACAGAGCAGGGAGTAACTGGCGGTAATATCACCGGTAAAAAACCAGTTGATAAGGCAGCAAGAAGTGGTTTGCAAACCACAACGGATAGTGGCAGTAAAGCGAAGTTGGAAGACTCTGATCGAAATAAGCCTGATTTGAGTAAGAAGTCTCCAGGGGAAGTTTTACAGGAACACGTCAAAAGTGAAAAAGTTGATCAAGCTCCTCCAAAAGGCCCTGTAGGTCAAGAGCCAGAGAGAGAAGATCAGGAATTATCACAAAGGCGTGATTCGGTCAGGGATGCCGAGCAGATTCGGTCACACGAAGAGGTTGAGCAGGAAAAAGAAGCGCCACAAACAGAGCAGCCAACTAAAGAGGTTGCGCAAGAAGAAGAGCAAAGGCGCGAAGAAAGACCAGAGATAGATAGAAATGAACCGCAGGAAAGAGATCAAGCTCAAGAGCAAAGACCAGAAAGTCAAGAAGAATCAAGGGAAAGAGCAGATTCAGTGGTTGAAGATAGCCAAGGAAGCAAAACAGAAAGAAGGACAAGTGGCAAGCTAACTGGTGATAAGTAAGCATACTACCTCCTGAGGCCGCAATAGAAAGAGCATGCGTGGTGGTCATCCCTGAATTTATTTCAAGATCTCTCCAGTACTTTGAGATTTGATTTAGGCTCTACGTTATAGACAACTTATCCTTAATTGGTTTTAGCTGGTTGTGTATAGATGATAATTGTTTTTGAAAGTCTGTGTTAGCAGTTTGCAGAGCATCACCCCCGACAATCTTCATTTGTGATTGCCGCTCGTCAACATGTTGTAGTGCCATCATGATTAACAGTAGCTCAAGTGATGCATATTGATTTTTCACAGACATGTCTTTAATCTCTACGTCAAGCTTCTCAGCCAATGACATTATCTTATCCTTACTTTCTTCGGAGCAAGATAGTTTAAAGTTCTTACCGTTTATTGTTATTGTGACTATCGACATAATGATTTCTAATTTGTTCCAGTTCACCAATATACTCTTTTATCTGGCT
>JAAFHP010000070.1 GCA_013298405.1 Alphaproteobacteria bacterium
GATCTACGAAGCTGGATATCGTGTACATCGAAACCTTATTCATATGAAAAATGCAGGTCTTTTTGATGCTGCAAAGGCAGTGGTTTTTGGTGATTTTACTGCTTCAGATAATCATTTAGAAGCTAGTATTGAGCATTTTAGTAATAATTATTTAAAACATTTGCCAGTATATAGAACAGTTGGAGTAGGGCATAATTCTATTAATTATCCTTTTGCTCTTGGAGCTAATGCTATGATTAATAGCAATATTCTAGAGATTGAAAGCCCATTTTTTTTGAAGTAATATGAAAATAAGAATAGGCACAAGAGGAAGTAAGCTAGCATTAATTCAGGCGAATTTAGTTATATCAGAAATTACGAAATATTATAAAAATGCTGATTGCCAAATCATCGAGATCATTACATCAGGAGATACAATCACTGATAAGAACCTGTACGATATTGGCGGCAAAGCTCTATTTTTAAAGGAAATAGAGGAACAATTGCTTGATAAAAAAATTGATATTGCTGTTCATTCTTTAAAAGATGTACCAGGGATCTTACCAAAAGGTCTTGTAATCGCTGCAGTATTAGAGCGAGAAGACCCAAGAGATTGCTTTGTATCGTTTAAATCTAATTCAATTTTAACTCTGCCGCAAAATGCTAAAATTGGCAGTTCTTCAGTGAGAAGAAAAGTAATAATAAACCAAGTAAGACCAGATATAGAGGTTGTACAGTTTAGAGGTAATATTAATACAAGACTAGAAAAGCTTAAAAGCGGCCAGGTAGATGGAAGCATTTTAGCTGTTGCTGGTCTTAAAAGAGCTGATTTGTTTGATAATAAATACTGCTTTCCAATTGACACAGATTTTATGCTTCCAGCAGTTGGTCAAGGAATTATTGGAATTGAAGTAAGGCAAGATGATCAAAATATGCTAGAACTATGTAAACATATTAATCACAAACCAACTTGGGACCTATCTATTACTGAGAGATCATTCCTGTCTTACCTTGATGCTAGTTGCAGAACGCCAATGGCTGCGTATGCGCAATATAAAAATGACAAGATCCTAGCTAGCTATATGCTAGCTAGCGAAGATGGTAGTAAAATATCAGAATGTAATAAAATATTTCCTGCAGCTACTGCACATGAACAAGGAATAAATGCTGCTATAGAGCTCTTAAAACGTATCAGCTCTACTTAGTTCTTCATTTTATCTCAAGATCAAACATTTTAAAAATAAAAACCAAATCTTCAGCGGCTTCTTTTAAATAATCGAATCTGCCCGAAGCGCCTTGATGTCCAAAACTCATATTTGTTTTAAAGATAATTATATTATTATCCGTTTTTTGCTCCCTTAACTTTGCAACCCATTTTGATGCTTCCCAGTAGCCAACTCTTGGATCTGATAAGCCAGCGGTAACCATTAGATGGGGGTAGTTTTGCTTAGCCACATTATCATACGGCGAATAAGATTTTATATAATCAAAATATTCCTTATCTTTTGGATCCCCCCATTCCTTAAATTCACCCGGAGTCAATGGTAGTGTCTCATCTAACATAGTATTTAATACATCCACAAAAGGAACGTGAGCAATGGCTGCTTTAAATAGCTCTGGTCTTTGATTAATCACATTCCCTATTAGCATGCCACCAGCGCTTCCACCCATGATTGTTATATTACCTTTTGAAGTGTATTTTTTATTAACCAGCTCATCAGCTGCTGCAATAAAATCGGCAAAGGTACGCTTTTTATTTAGGAATTTTGCCGATTCATACCAATCATATCCTAAATCATCGCCGCCACGAATATGTGCAATGGCATAAACAAAACCACGATTTGCAAGTGTAATAGCTGTGTTTTTAAAAACAGGTGGGATGCTTATACCATAAGAACCGTAGCCATATAAATAAAGAGGGTTTGATCCATCATGTTTAAATAGATCATTTTTATATAAAATAGTTATTGGTACTGCAACCCCGTCAGTTGTAACAAAAATCCTTTCAACAGTATACTGCTTAGGATCATGACCACTTGGAATTTCCTGTACTTTTAAGGTGCTCAGGTTATTAGAGCCAAAATCGTAGGAGTAGGTGGTATTAGGTCTTGCCATCGAACTATAATCAGTCCTAATATCGTTCTCTTCAAAATTTGTAGAGTAGATTCTAGCGCTATAAGCTGCTTCTGGAAAAGTGAGTTTCTTTTCAATTGTATCATTTAAATTATGCACCACTAATTCAGGCAGGCCTTTTATTCTATAATTGATTAATAAAAAATCTTTGGTAATATCAAAGCTAGATAAATATTTGTTTTGATCTTCTTTGATATAATCAACCCATTTACTTGATGTTGAATAATTTTTAGATTCGCTTCGTAAGATTTTGAAATTTTTTGCGTTATCGTTGGTGCTTATGTAGAAATAATTGCCATTATGATCAACGCTGTATTGCACCATATCTTTGCGTTTTAATATAAGCTTAGGGGTAAGAGATTTATCTTGCATGTCAATATAGTATATTTCATTACTATCATGACCGTTAATCACTATAAAAATATATTTCTTACTAGATGCTTTGCCTACAGAAGTGTAGTAAAGAGGGTTTTGCTCATGATATATCAGTCTATCTTCTTTCTTCTTTGTTCCTAGCTTATGAAAATACACTTTGTTGTGGCGCCAATTATCAGGTTCTATCGGGGTATAAAAAAAACCACTTTGATCCTCATGCCATACAATGCTGCCAGAAGTATCTTCTATAATATCATCTAGATACTTTGCTGATTTTATATCATATAATTTGATTATATATTTTTCTCCCCCAGTATGATCAACCGAATAAGCCATTAAATTATGATCAGGACTGATTGCAAAGCCACCTAGAGAAGTAAATTTTTGTTCCTTAGCTAGTTTGTTTACGTTTAGTAGTATTTCTTCTTTATCTTCAATTGAGCCATATTTACGGCAATATATCGGGTATTCTTTATCTTCTTCGGTCCTAGTATAATAATAATATCCATCTCTTTTAATATATGTTGACTGATCAGCTAGCTTTATTCTGCCTTTTAATTCTTCAAATATGATATTTTTTTCCTTTTCCAAGGGGGTTATAAAACTATCAAAATATTTATTTTCTTCTGTTAGATAATCTAGTACTTTTTGATCTTTAACACTGTTTGGCCATCCTTGTGCTCTCATCCAATGATATTGGTCACTGATTTTATTTCCTTTAATTTCTGCTTCATAAGCAATTTTATCTGCAATTGGAGCTTTAATATTATTAAGCACTGGATTCCCTCCCATGGCGTTGTGTATTAAAATAAAAGTGGTTATAGCTAATATGATTCTATTCATATTTCTAGTTTTTGATTTGGTTTATAAACTTGGCAAAATCCTGAGCATTTGTAAAATCTTTATAAACAGATGCAAATCTTATATAGGCTACTGGATCAATCTTAGCTAGCTCGCTCATAATTAATTTGCCTATAGTTCTAGATTCGACTTCTCTTGCGCTTGAGCTTTCTATTTCAAGAATGATGTTATTAGCTATGTTTTCTATTATTTCGTTTGCAAAATTTCTTTTTCTTAATGCGGTTGAAATTGATTTAAGAATTTTGTTTCTATCGAAAGGTCTTTTTGCGCCACTTTTTTTGATTACAGATAATTCTCTGATTTGAATTCTTTCAAAAGTGGTAAAACGACCTTTGCATTTTGTGCAAGATCTACGCCTTCTAATAACTTTCCCTTCTTCTGTTTCTCGGGTATCTTTTACTACGGTTTCAGGAGCATGGCAAAATGGACATTTCATAGATCAGTATATATAGGGAATTTCTTAGTTAATTCAATTGCTTTTTTGCGTACTTCTTGCTCAACAGCAGTGTTGTCATTTGTAGATTTAAGATGATCCAAAATATCGGCAATTAAGTTTGCAACAATTTCAAATTCTTTTTCTTTAAAACCTCTTGTAGTACATGCTGGTGTGCCAAGCCTAATTCCGGATGTAACAAACGGTGAAGTGGTGTCAAACGGTACGGAATTCTTATTTGTAGTAATTGACGCTCTATCAAGAGACTCAGCAGCAATTTTTCCAGTTATTCCGTGTTTTCTTAAATCGAGTAAAACAATATGGTTTACTGTTCCACCAGTTAAAACATCATAATCTCTGTTTTGTAGTGACTTTGCTAGCGTTTTTGCATTAGATAATACTTGCGCAATATAATCGTTATATTCTGCTCTTAAAGCTTCACCAAAAGCCACTGCCTTTGCAGCAATAATGTGCATTAAAGGCCCACCTTGAAGGCCTGGGAACACTGCTTTGTCAATTTTTTGACCGATTTCAAGGTCATTTGACATGATGACCCCACCCCTTGGCCCACGTAACGTTTTATGTGTAGTAGAAGTAACAACATGTGCATAAGGTAACGGGCTAGGGTGTTGCTGTGCTGCTACTATTCCAGCAATATGCGCAATATCTGCCATAAGGTAAGCCCCGACGTCGTCTGCAATTTCTCTGAATTTGGCAAAGTCAAGCGTTTGAGTATAAGCAGAATAACCAGCTATTATTAATTTTGGTTTATGTTCTTTTGCAAGTTTTCTTACTTGATCATAGTCAATTAAATATGTTTTAGGATCCACACCATAAAATACAGGACTAAACCATTTACCAGATATGTTTGGAGCTGCTCCATGAGTCAAATGCCCTCCGCAATCCAACGACATGCCGAGAATTTTGTCTCCAGGATTTAGTAGAGCTAAGTAAACTGCCTGATTTGCTTGAGAACCAGAGTGGGACTGCACATTAGCCCAGGAGCATTTAAATAGTTCTTTCAGTCTGTTTATGGCTAAGATTTCAGCCTTGTCAACTTCTTCGCATCCGGAATAATATCTTTTACCGGAATATCCTTCTGCATATTTGTTGGTCATAATAGAGCCTTGAGCTTCCAATACTGCTTCGCTTACAAAATTCTCTGAAGCAATAAGTTCAATATTATGCTCTTGTCTTAGTTTTTCTGAGCTTATTGCATTAAAAATTTCTTTATCTCGTGTTTCTAATATCGTGCTCATGGCAAACCTCTATTATTATATAATATTATGCTAACGCTAAGCGATTGAGGAAATTTATAGCGTAATTAAGTCCTTTGTCATCAATTGAATGCGTTAGATTATCAATTAAATGTAATTCATGCTCGATTTTAAGCTCTTTGCAATATTTAGCAAAATTCTCACTTTCTACGCAAGGTACTACATCATCATTTACTCCATGTATGATACATATTGGTGTTTTAGTATTTACGTTTTCTATAAATGGCGCAATCAATCGTCCTGAAAATCCTATAAAAGCAGCATAAGGCTTATCTTTTTGGCTAAGAGTCAAATAAGATGCCATCATTGTTCCTTGCGAAAAACCAAAAAGCACTGTGTCTTCGTTTGATAGCCCTAGCTCTTGTTGTTTTTTGCTAATAATTTCAGCTAGTTTTGGCACGTTTTGTTCTACTAGTTTTAATATAAGACTAGGCGCTCTATCTTGCAGACTAAACCATTGGCGACCAAATGGTGCCATATCAAAAGGCTCTATACCGTGCGGAGAAATAAAGTGGTAATTTGGTAAACCGCTTTGTATAAATGGTACTAGGCTGATTAGATCATATCCATCAGAGCCAACGCCGTGAAGAAATACTAACAATTTATCTGCTTTATTATTTAATGGTATAGTTTCTGGTAAATCCAACATTTTAGTAACCTAAAGACTTTAAATTCACCAGATAATAGGTGATATTAGTCTTTAATATCAAGAATTAATCTAGCTTTTTGTGTTTCGTGGATATTATTTTGTAAGAAGTCGGAGTTTTCTGTTCCGCTATAAATAAAACTTGTGCCTAAATATATCATACCCAAATAATCACATATTTGTTCAAACATATCTTCAAAACCTCTTGGGTAAGAAGTTTGAAAGCTAGAGATAACAAATAATTTTTTATTTCGTAGTTTTCTTCCCAGGTCTTTTCTTATTTTGAGTAAGTCTGATATTCTATCTAAAAATATTTTTATATTTGCGTCCGTTGAATACCAATAAACAGGTGTTGCTATGATTATCGTATCGTAAGTAATCACGTTCTCCATTAATGGGATAAAGTCGTCATTTTTATTCTTGTGCTCGTAGTCAAATGGGCTAATATTTAAATTGTTTAAATCAACTAAGTCTATCATTGTATTATTTAGTATTTCATTTACGGCTTTTCTCGTATTTCCAAAGCTTCTAGCACTTCCAAATATAATAATTTTGTTCATACCGCATATTTTTTTGTATAATAATCACAATATTCCTTAAGAACACAATCATGGCATAAGGGGGTTCTTGCCTTACAAGTATATCTTCCGTGTAATATTAGCCAATTATGAGCGTGTTTTAAGTATTTTTTTGGGATAATTGCTAGTAAATCCTTCTCTATTCTTTCTGGTGTTGATGCGCTGCTTAATCCTAGTCTATTTGAAACCCTGTGAACATGAGTGTCAACAGCAATAGTTGCTTTGCCAAAGGCGCAATTAAGTATAACGTTTGCAGTTTTTCTTCCTATTCCTGGCAAGGATATTAGTGCATCAAAATTATCTGGTATTGTTGATTGATACCTATCAATTAATAATTTGCTAAGTTCAATAATATTTTTTGCTTTGCTATTAAAAAGACCAATAGATTTAATGTGTTGTTTTAGCCCATCCTCGCCTAGCTCTAGTATTTTTTCTGGAGTATTATAATATTTGAATAGTTCTATTGTA
>JAAFHP010000071.1 GCA_013298405.1 Alphaproteobacteria bacterium
ATGCAGTTTTAGGAATTCCTGCTTTATGCATCAATTTCACAGCAAAATTAGCAATTACTGGCGTTTGAGAAGAAGGCTTAGCAAGAACGGTATTACCAGAAACAAGGGCAGCTAAGATTTGACCTGTAAAAATTGCTAGCGGAAAATTCCACGGGCTAATACATAAAAACACCCCCCTACCATGCATACTAAGCACATTACTTTCTCCAGTTATACCTGGCAACTTTCTCTCCCGCATAATCAAACGCCCTTGATTTGCATAATACTTGCAAAAATCAATAGCTTCTATCACTTCATTTACCGCATCTTGAATCGATTTACCACCCTCTTTAATTAGTAAAGCGTATAATTCAAATTTATTATCTTCAAATAATTCAGCCATTTTCTCTAATATCGCGGCTCTTTTTTCAACATCAAGCTGTGTCCATTTTTCAAACTCTGCTGATGCAACATCTAGTGCAAGCTTAATCTCACTTTCAACTGCGCTTGAGTATGAAGAAAATTTTTCGGCCTTCTTGGCCGGACAAAAACCCTCTATATTATGTTTATCGCTAATAATCTCTTTACCGTTAATTATTGAGCCAATGTTGTAAACTCGATCAAAATAGCTAGACACTTTTTCATATATATACTCAAACTTACTTTTATATCCTAGATCGTATCCCATAGCATTCTTCCTATCTGAATAAATATTTTCTGGTAAAACAACTTTGCATTCGTGATCAAGTAGGCTAATCACCTGATCTCGAACATCAAAAACTAATTCCTCTATCTTAACTACAGGCGAATTAACTTTGCTTATAAAATTTGCAGACGCGCCATTTTCTAGCAATCTACGCATAAGATAAGCTAGCAAATCATGTGTTGCTCCTACTGGCGAGTATATTCTTACACTTCTATGCTTTAATAACTCTTCATGCAATGCATCACCCATTCCATACAATTTCTGGAATTCAAATTTTTTATCACCTGCAATTTCTATAATTGTTGCAGCAGTAATTGCATTATGTGTTGCAAATTGGGGGTATATAACATCATTATTTTTAAGCATCTTTGTAGCGCAAGCAAGGTAATTGAGGTCTGTGTATTCCTTAACAGTAAAAACCGGATACGACTCAAGCCCAAGATCTTGGGCTCTTTTAATTTCCGTGTCCCAATAAGCTCCTTTAACCAACCTAATTGGAATAGTTTTTTTTACTTCTTTAGCCAAATTGATGAAGTAATCCACTACTTGGGTACTTCGCGTTTGATAAGCTTGAACTACCAAACCAATCCCATTAAAGTCAGCAAGACTTTTATGCTGTAATAATTTAGTCAGAAATAAAATATATGCATCTGTTCTAAACGCTTCTTCAGCGTCAAAAGTAATCGTTATCTTTTTTTCTTGTATTTTTTTTACCAATGACACTACTTTAGGCAACAATTCTGATTCTAACTCATGTATCTTAGATAGTTCGAATCTAGGATGTAGGGCTGTTAATTTAACAGATAGATTTGGTCTCTCTTCTAAAGCAACTGAAGTATCAATAAAGTCTTGAGCAATTACTTCTATCGCTTCTTCATATTGACGGTAATAAAAATTTGCTTGATCATTTGTTCTTGCTGATTCCCCAAGTAAATCGAAAGAAAATCGATTCCTAGCAAAGTCTTGTCTTCTTTGCATAGCAACCGCAATATTACTGGCAAAAACAAATTCTTTACTCAAGTACTCAATAACATATCTTAAAACTGCAATAAAAGCGGGTTGACCGAGCTTTGTTAGGATCCTTGAAATTGGCCCTTGAATTTGTAACAAATCAGCAAATTTACCAGAAAAAAATAAACCAACTGATGCAATAACAATTGTGATCGATTTAGATTTCTTAAAGACAAAATCACCCCAGTCTTTATTTGCTAACTTATCATTTATTAATTCTGCACTTGTTTTTACATCTGGTATTCTAAGTAACGCTTCAGCTAATGCTAAAATCGCCACACCTTCTTTTCTTGAAAGATTATATCTTTGCAAAAAGCTTTCTATATTGAACCCTGTATCAGAACGAATTTTGCCTATAAGCTTTTTACCTCTGGCTGATATCTTACTTTTTTGCGAGATATCTAATTTTGTATGAGGTAATATAGACTTAACTATTTCCGCCTCATTTATTGGCCTATCCCACAACCTACTTTTATCCATTTTTCCAATATTCTATTGATCAATACTGATTTTATGATCTCTTAAGGATCTATCTTTATAAAAATAAAGAGCAATCAATCCTATGACAGACATCACAATAACATAATAAACACTGGATGTGATCGTTCCAGTATTTTGAACTATCGATTCAATAATATATGGTGCTGTCCCACCAAAAACGCTAGTTGCGGTATTATATGAAACAGATAGTGCTGTATTCCTTATTGCTGTTGGGTAAAATTCAGCTTGAAGCGCTGGTTCAGGACCAATATAAAAAGCAGCCATAGTGGCAGTAACAAGTACAGCAACTGCAACATAGAAAAAATCTCCACTTTCTATAATGCGTAATAACATAGGCATTATAAATATTATTAGAAGTAAGTTAATTACAAATATTTTTCTTCTCCCAATGTTATCAGACAGCCAGCCAGCCAGCATGGTAACAAATATCATTAATATATATGAACCATTAGCTAGATGACTTACAGCGCTATCTGAAAAACCACGATTAATCTTTAAGTAGGAAATAAGATATATAGCCTCTAAGTAAAATATTATCGATCCAGTTGCATTAATCAACACAGAAATAAGCATATCAAAAGAGTAATACTTAAAAGCGGTACTTAAAGGTGAACTTGCCACCTCTCCCCTATATCTTGCTTCAATAAACAACGGAGTTTCAGCTGTATACTTTTTTATATAAACACCAGCAAAATATATGACTATACCTATTACAAAAGGTATTCTCCACGCCCATGCATCAAACTGTTCAGGAGAAAATACTGATTTTACTAAAAAGGACATTAACGAACCAAGCAATATTCCTATACAAATACTAGCCATTGAAATGCTCCCATAAAAGCCCCTTTCGTGCTTTTGGCTATGCTCAATAACAAATGATACAGACCCAGTTAACGCCCCTCCCATCGACAGGCCTTGTATCATTCGAAATGCTATCATTAAGCTAGTTGAAAGTATGCCCCAACTCTCATATGTCGGTAAAAACCCTATAGCAGCTGTTGGAACAGACATACACATTACTGCAAGACTCAATGCTGTTCTTCTGCCAAATCTATCACCTATGATACCAAAAAAAATCCCACCTAATGGCCTCATTAGATATCCAACAGCAAAAACTAAAAATGCGTGCAGGAGAGCGGCTCCATGATCACTTTCTGGGAAAAACTTTACCCCTATTATTGGAGCGAAATGACCAAATAAAGCATAATCATACCATTCAAATGTATTTGCTATGCCGCTAGTAAATACTATTTTCTTTTTATCCATTACCAGTCACTCTCCACTCAAAAACGCGAAAATATTATTTTACACAAATCTATTAGATTAATCACCAAATTACGTAATTAATCCCTATACTTCCTCAACTTCTCTCTTACCTATTTCCTTTTTTTCTGAGTAGATAATAAATAGGGTAGATGGAATCACTACAAGTGATCCAATGATTGTCGCATTAGATGGCACCTCAAAGAAGATGATGTAAGCTATAATTGCTGAGACAACTAGCTCAAAATATCTATAAGGTGCTAGAGCAGTTGCATCGGTATTAGCAAATGCTTTCAAAATAAAAAATAAAATTAAGTTCGCACTTGCTCCTAATATCGCCAGTAAGATTAATTCATGCGAATTTGGAGTGGTCCAATGTTGCAGAGCAAATGGATAAGCAATTATGGCAGTTATTATAGCAGAATAAAATAGCATGCTTATCATACTTTCCTTAATGACAAATTTCTTATTCACTATATCAAGAATAGCAAATAAAATTGCTGCTCCCACAAATACTAGCACATTAGGATTAAAGTCATTTGCACTTGGATTAAGAGTAATAACCAACCCACAAAATGCTACGATAGTTACTACCCATCTCTGCCAAATTATATTTTCAGTAAGAAAAAACACCCCAAGCACCAGCACAAAAATTGGTATGGTGAAAGTCACGACGGTGCCTGTGGTAATTGGTGCAATTGTAAGACCATAAGTCCAACCTGCAATGCCAAAAAACAACAATACACCTCTGAAAAAATGAACAATAGGCCTTGAGGTTTTAAGGGTATCAACCCCGTAATACAAAATGAATGGCAGGAGAGCTATAGTCCCGAACAAAAACCTAAAAAAAGTTATCTCATAACTATGAAGTCTCATGCCTGCATATTTAGATATTACATCATTTATAGAACTACTCACTAAACTAAGAATAAACCACCCCACCCCGATAAAGTAAGAACGCAATTTTATATTCATATGAAAATCAACCTATCTAAAATAATTTTATGTATCACAGAGAATATATTGAAACTTTCAATTAGTGAAGGGGATTTCTCAAAAAATATCAATGTTGTATTAATCACACGTGTACGTTTTTGTTTGCCCTTGAATTTCCTAACCACTAAGTCATTGAACAAATTTCAGATAAAATGGTTTTTTAAACATCGAATTATTAATAAATAAAAGTAACAATAGCTATCACCATGAATAATTACAAAAATCTGTTCGTTATCACTTTAGTGACACTTTTTTTCTTAAATAATACCACTCTAGCTAAAGATAATTACGACTATCATGCAAAATACTATGAAGATGAAGGAAACTTATTATTTAAAGTTCGTGGTTTTTATATGAATACCAATTCAAAACCCACTGGCTTTCCGAGCGCCATATCTGCTGCATCAAAACCTGGGTCATTAGTGCAAAACGGCCTAGGTGTTGATACGGCTGTAACATACTTCTTTACAGATAACTTTGCGGTGGATTTTGCCCTTGGTATAGGTTACTTGAAAGTAAAAAATTCAGCACTATCTAAAGCCGCTTCATCACTAGGAGATGGTACAGGCACAGTAGGAAAAAACAACAATATTATCATTGTACCGGCTTCAGGTAGCGTTCAATATCATGTCGCACCGTTTGGCGCAGTAAGACCGTATGTTGGAGCTGGCTTGCATGGCACGTACATGTACACTAGATCTAAGGCAATAAAGGTTTCTCCAGGATATGGCCCCGTGTTTCAGCTAGGTATTGATTTTATCGCAAAGGACGATACACTTATTACTCTTGATGTTAGGCAGTATTTCTTAAAATCTAAAGTATCCTTCAAAAAAGGGCTTCTTGGGCCTAACAACCCAGCAATTAGTGACGTAGGTTCAAAAGTTAAATGGAATCCACTTGTAGTCTCAATCGGATTCGGCTTCCTACTATAAAAATTAAATGATCCAACTTTCAACAATTAATGGTTACCAATTGAAGGTATTTGTTGTTCAATTGTTAAAAGTTTCATCTGTTTTACTTGTTTTACTTGTTATCTCAAGCGCTTTTGATACAACTCAGAAATATAAATCCACCTATATCTCACCAACAGATTTCTGGTTATTAATAATATATAGAATACCATATTTATTTTGCGAATTAGCTGCGGCTGCATGCTTCTTATCAACTATTTTATTTTTCCAAACTCTTAGAAAAAGCAGAGAACTGATTATTATACTCAGCAGCGGGATTCCCTTATGGAATATTGTTATGATTCCAGCTGTAACCAGCTTAGCTTATGGTTTATTAATATTATTCATTATAGGGCCCATTGGCACGGTAGGACTGAACAAATATCACAGACTTGAGGCCACAATCAGCGGTACACCATCAACCAATTTTGCGATATTCAAAACAGGAATATACTTTCATGAAAGGTTTATGGAAACAAATAGAGTGATCTATGCAAAATCTATTGATGAAGAAACCAACAAGATTCGCGACTTGTCTATAATGATAACTGACAAACAGAATAATCTCATTGAACATATAGAATCACCAGAAGCTATCCTGGAAAATTATACATTTAATATTTTAAATGCAATGAGCGTTAAAACAGGGATTATCCAAAAAATAGATCAAATAAAAATACCTACTAATATTTCCATTAAAAATATGATGATACAGTTCAACCGTCCAGAAACAGTACAATTTTGGAACCTAGGCTCGATGATTAATAAATTCATTGAGTCTGGATTTACCGTAACAAAGTATCAATTGTATTATTATAAACTCATACTCAGACCTTTATCTATGCTTGCTCTTGCAATGGTTGCATGCTGCTTCATTTGTATAAATCCTAGGGACAAAAAAAATAGAACTAACTTAATATTAGGCATATCCTCCGGGGTTTTTTCATATTTTATCCTTGAGCTGTTATATCGAGTTCTTGCATACAGCAACATCATGCCTTTACTCTCCGTTTTACTCCCTATACTTGTAATAATAATGATCAGTAATTTTGTTATTTTACATTTGCATGAAGCTTGATATACTGCTCAAAAAACATCTCTGGAGTATTCTCATGAAATTTTTTAACTTATTAGATAGATTTTCTTCTGATATAGCAATAGATCTTGGCACTGCAAACA
>JAAFHP010000072.1 GCA_013298405.1 Alphaproteobacteria bacterium
AATGGGAATTTTGACATATATCAATATTATGTATATACGATTGCTGCTGTGATTTCTTCTATAATGTTCTTTTTATCTCTTGGCTTTAGTTTTAAAACATACCTTAAACTCGTCATAGCCTTGCCAAAGTTTATATTTAAATCAATGATTTTAAGGTTATTTACATCCAAGAATACTCAAACAACAGCTGGAGTTTACTACGAACGAGAACAATTTGAAAATTTGAGTGTAAAGAAAGCCCCCCCAAGTGTGACAAATGATAAAGCTTCACAGGAGAAAAAACAACTATCTCCTGTGATTGTTCCTTTTACTTACGATGCACAAATTAAACAAGAAGAAAAGGTTATTCCTACAACATCTAATAATCATGCTTTGCCAAAAGAGAATAAGGTGCAGACAAGTCAAAAACATTTATCAGTAGTAAAGAGCGGTGATCAATCAGATATTTTACCATCTCTAAACCTATTAGCTGAAGTGGATAATCAAAACGTTAGGCCGCAAACTAAGGAAGAATTGATGGAGCGTTCTGAATTGTTATTATCTGTCTTAAATGATTTTGGAGTCAAAGGTAGAATTCTAGACGTTCGAGAAGGTCCTGTGGTGACTATGTATGAATTCGAGCCATCAGCTGGTACGAAATCTTCACGAATTATTGGTCTTGCAGACGATATCGCTCGCTCTTTGTCAGCTGTATCCACTCGTATCGCAGTCATCCCTGGTCGTAATGCGATAGGCATAGAGCTGCCAAACAAGCAAAGAATGTTTTTTAGACTAAAAGAATTAATTCAAACCCAACAATTTCAGGACAAAAATATACTTTTGCCGTTGATATTAGGTAAAGACCTAACTGGTGAATCCATGGTTGCTGACCTTGCCAAAATGCCGCATTTATTAGTTGCCGGTACAACTGGTTCTGGTAAGTCAGTCGCGATTAATGCAATGATAATGTCGCTATTATATAGATACACACCTGAAGAGTGTCGAATGATCATGATTGACCCTAAAATGCTTGAGCTTTCGGCATACGATAATATTCCGCATTTGATGACTCCAGTAGTAACAGAACCAGGTAAGGCAGTAGTAGCACTAAAGTGGGCTGTAAAAGAAATGGAAAATCGATATCGTCTGATGTCGAATTTAGGTGTACGTAATATTGCAAATTATAATACAAAAATAGAAGAGGCAATCAAAACCAATCAGATATTAGAGCGTAAAATACAGACAGGTTTTGACCATGAAACAGGAAAGCCAGTTTATGAAAATGTTCCTATAGAAATGAGTAAAATGCCTTTTATCGTGGTGATTGTTGATGAAATGGCTGATTTGATGCTTGTAGCTGGAAAGGATATTGAAACCTCAATTCAAAGACTAGCCCAAATGGCAAGAGCTGCTGGCATACATATTATTATGGCTACGCAGAGGCCATCAGTAGACGTAATTACAGGAGTGATTAAAGCAAATTTTCCAAGTAGAATGAGTTTTAAAGTCACGTCAAAAATAGATAGCAGAACAATCTTAGGTGAACAAGGGGCGGAGCAATTACTTGGTATGGGCGATATGCTCTATATGGGTAATAGTTCACGAATTCTTCGTGTTCATGGTCCGTTTGTAGATGATAGAGAAGTAGAAAGGGTAACTGACTTCTTAAGAACCACAGGCACTCCTGAATATGTATCAGCAGTAACAGAATCTCAGGAAGACTTATCTTCTTCAGGTGAGAATTTTGAGGAAGGCGTGGATGCAGATATGTACACTCAGGCTGTTAATATTGTCAAAGCTGAAAGAAAGACCTCGATTAGTTATATTCAACGTTGTTTAAGGATAGGGTATAACCGTGCTGCAAATTTGGTAGAAGAAATGGAAAGAAACGGAATTCTCTCTCCACCTAATCATTCCGGTAAAAGAGAGGTTTTATTACCAGAAGATTAACTCGTTAACTAAATTATATGCTTTTTTTCTTAAATAACCTGTGCTAAAATGCTTATGCAATTTTTTTAATAGATGAGGTGTATATGTCAAAAAATCCAGAATTTAAAGTTGGTGAAAGAGTGGTATATCCTTCTCATGGTGTGGGCGAAATAGTAGACCTAGAAAGCCAAGTTATAGCTGGTACTAATCTGGAGGTTTATGTAATATCTTTTCCACATGATAAGATGATATTAAGGGTTCCAGTGTCAAGAGCATCTGCTGCAGGACTACGAACCATAGCAAATAAGAGTGATATTAATAAAGTATATTCTATATTAAACGATAAACCAAAACGTGGTAATAAGATGTGGAGCAGACGTGCTCAGGAATATGAAACAAAAATTAATTCAGGTCAGATTGACTCTATCGCTGAAGTAGTCAGAGATTTATATAAAAATGTCGATAGTGACCGCTCTTACAGTGAAAGAACCATCTATGAATCAGCCTTAAATCGTCTTGCAACTGAGATTGCTATTTTGGAAAATATTACCGTTCCGGTAGCAACAGAGAAATTAGTTGACTTATTAAGAGAAAAATTAGCTGCTGCTTAAGCTTAATTTTAGAATAAAGTGTAAATAAGCTGGATTGAGCTCAATCCAGCTTATTTTTTCAAGTACCAATAGTTTCAGGCATCCCTAACTAAATTACTTGACGCAAAGGTTAATTTCAGGTAATAAATGTTGCGTTTAAAAACAGGCTAAATCAATATATGAAAATAAACGTAATAGGTCGAAATATTGGGGAGTTTACTTCCACGTCAGGTAGTATACCAGTATCATCATTTGGACGTGATGGAGAAATTCCATTCGTACTAGCACAATATTTTACACCGAAATATACACAAGGAGCGGGCAGAGAGCTTATGTCCCTAAGACCTACACCATTACGCTGTCTTGAAGATCATTTAAGAGAAGAAGAATTAGAAAAACAGAAACAAGAGGAACAAAGTTTAGGTTTACCGAGATTAAGCATAGATAGTGGTGCTATAAATCCAGAAACGCAAGCAACATTAACAAAGGATTTTCTTAGCCTTGATTTTTCTGAAGCCTCAAAGATATTTGATAATTTAGGAAAATTTGTATTAATTCCTTCTATATTTTCAATTTCATCCCTTAGATCTCTTAATCTATTTGGTAGTAAGTTAGGAGCGTATGGAAGTGGGTTGTTAGCAGATGGGCTAAGGCACAGTAATGTGCTTGAGTATCTTAAAATTTCTTACGATGATCTGGGGCAAGAAGGGCAATTAGGGTTATCAGAAGGTTTAGCAGATAATTTCTCTCTTACTACATTGGATTGCAGTAATGGTGTTCCAATTGCTGCAGAAGATTTACCTTATTTCTTTAATTTAAACTTACCTGATCTAAGTGTTGCTGAAAAAATTGTAAATCCTATTCGCTACTCAGAAGATAACAGGTTGTATGTTGGAGATTTTCTAGCTTGCAAGGTAGTTTGTGAAACATATGTTAATAGTTCGGCAACTTTATTGCATACAATAGGGCAGCACCGCACTATAAAACACTTCTGTTTTGGGGTAATAACTGACGGTAATTTTTTTACATTTTTGAGTTCAAGAATGTTGAAGGTTAAAGGATTAGTCTTACAATGTGCTTTTCCTATTTCTGATACCTCTGATGAAGTTTCACCTCAGTTATCATATTTAACTAACTTTAAAGCCAGGGTAGAGCAAGTAAATGATGGGATGGTAAATGCTGTAATAAGTAAGGTGCAAGAATTAGCTGCAATTCCTGAAGTTTGCCTGTCCCAGATGGCAAAATATATCGGTTTTATCAATTTGATAGCTAGTGCTCAGGATAATCCGATTAGACTTCCAGTAGAAGTTCAAGAATTTATTGGCAATAATTACTTATCATTATTACTATTAACCTTAAGAAAAAATCAAGGTAATTCACTATTAGAACAACTGCCATCAGATGTGCATAAAAATGTTGCTTCGTTTATGTTTAACTTCCAATGTGAAGATGTTGTTGAATATAGAGCGCAACCCCACAGTGAAGAAAGAGACGCTATGGGAGGAGAAGGGGGGCAATATGGTGATGATTTCCTATAAGAAATCATCAGTTTTATCTCGAGTGGTAGTAATTTTAATTAAAGTATCTTGACCGTATTTATGTTTTCGTGTTACCATCAACCATTAAATTTAAATAAAAATTTATGTTACTTAGTAATATAGTTATTTCTTTCTTTTTCATTATTATCGGCGATCGCCGATAATACATATTTTCACACTCAATTTTAATTATACAAACTTTAAATCAAACCACTAAATCCTAAAATTACTAGGGCTCTGTGAGGTTTGTTTTTAAGCTTGTTATATCTATCAAATACTTAATAAACTTTATTTAATAGCAAGGTGTTTTATGTCTAAAAACAAATTATTTTCAGGTGGGTTAACGCCATTTTTGATGTGGCTTCTTCCTCTGGCTTTTTTTACTCATCAATTCATATTAAGATTATGGCCAGGATTAATGATGCAACAAATATTGAGTCAATTTTCTATAGACGCGACAATGTTTGGTGTATTGGCTGCGTCATATTACTATGGCTATGCCGGGATGCAAATTCCAGTTGCGATACTACTAGATCGCTTTAGTCCCCGTATCATTGTTTTTATATTTGCTGCAATATGTGGTATTGCTACCCTTCTATTTACGTTTACTGATAATTTTTATATTGCGATTTTTAGTAGGTTTTTTATCGGAGTTGGATCAGCAGCAGGTTTTCTTGGGGTCTCAAAAGTAGTATCTGAATGGTTCAGTAGGGAACACTACTCTAAAATGATTGGCTTTTCCTTCACAATAGGTCTACTTGGTGCAATATATGGTGGTAGACCTATTGAATTACTAATAGAAGAACACTCTGGAGAGCATATAGCAACAAGTATAGGTATCATATCAATTTTGATAGGAATTGCTACGTACATATTTCTCAAAGCTCCGCGTGTAATAAAGGCAAAAAGTAGTAATAATAGTTTGATGATGGATGGCTTAAAGTCGATATTATTATCCAAACTGATATGGGTTATAGCGATCAGTAATTTACTTATGGTTGGTTCTCTAGAGGGATTTGCAGATGTTTGGGGAATACAGTATTTAATTATGTCATACCACATAAGTAAAAGTAGCGCTGCAGGATTGGTGTCATATATATTCATGGGTATGTTAGTAGGAGGCCCTTTACTTGCCTGGTTAAGCAATAAAATTGGTAATTATAATGTATTAGTTTTGTGTGGATTTGGAATGGCAGTATTGTTTGCTATGTTATTGGCGGATTTAATAAGTCTAGCTTTACTCCCCTACTGTTTATTTGCTATTGGTACCTTGTGCTGTTACCAAGTAATAGTATTTGCCTTAGGGTCTGAATTAGTATCTCACAGAAATATTGGTGTATGTATAGCCTTCTTAAATAGTATCAATATGTTAGGAGGATCATTTTTTCATACTTTAATAGGGCTAATAATGGATATTTGTGAAAATGGTAAATTTATTGATACACTAGGAACAATGAATTATCAACTAGGCTCATATAAATATGCACTGAGTATAATACCTATTTGTTCTGCTATAGGGGCCACTGCTTTTTATATAATGCATCTGAGAATACATAGTGCTAATAAAGTAGAAGTTGGATTAATATGATGTTTTAACTAATCTGTCTATTGCCAAACCTATTCACAACACTAATACCTGTGTGAATAGGTTTGTATTGAACTAATAAAATTACTCAGGAATCATTAAAGATTCACCTACTTTTAATTCCTTTATATTACTCACTTTGTATTTTTCTATTGCTTCGTTAAGAGCTTTAGAAGCATCACCTATAGCTTCGTCTGTTAGTTTAAAAACATCGTAATGTGAAGGAATTGAGAATGGCTGCCCTAGGTCAATGTGGCTTAGTACAAATTCTTCTGGGTTCATGTGTGCGTAATTCATAAACCAGCGCGGCTCATATGCGCCCATTGGTACAAGCGCAAGGCGATACTTGCCAAATTTTTCTTTATCGCGCTTGAAATATCTACCGTTCCCATACCCAGAATCACCTACAAAATAAATGTTACCACCTTTTGTCTCAATGGTAAGAGCAGCCCAAAGTGCTTTATTGCGATCGAATATACCGCGTGATGACCAGTGTTGCATAGGGCTTAAGTGTAGTTTCACATTATCATTAATAACGATTGAATCATGCCAATCATATGCTTCCACGTTAATTTCCTGATTGATTGATTTTATTATTTTATCATTACCAAGGGGTGTTATTATCCTTGGTTTATGTGATTGCCACAGACGTTTAATAGTTGAAAGATCTAGGTGGTCATAATGGTTATGACTTACCCAAACAATGTCAATTGGAGGTAAATCTTCAAATTTGATACCTGGGTCAATTACTCGTTTGGGACCTACAAAGGATACGGGGCTTGCTCTTTCTGACCAAACAGGGTCAGTTAAAATGTTGATACCTTGTGTTTGAATTAAGAAGGTAACATGACCAACATTAGTAATCCGTAAATCATTACCATAAATCTTTTTTGGTGGAATATCATAATTTTCAACGTTAATTCGTTTAGGCCATGGTGCTTGCTTTCTGGTAAACTGCCA
>JAAFHP010000073.1 GCA_013298405.1 Alphaproteobacteria bacterium
CCGTTTTACCCATGGATGGCCGGCCGGCTATAATCACTAGATCTGAATTCTGAAAACCAGATAACTTATTGTCTAGGTCCATCAAACCTGTTGAAATTCCAGTTACATGATCGCTATTTTTCATAGCGCGATTAATGCTGCTTAATGACTCAGATACTGATTCACTAATTGACATAAAACCCTTTTCTTTTAATCCTTCACTGGCAAGAATATAAAGTTTATTTTCAGCATTCTCTAATTGAGCCGCTGCATTATATTCAAGCGTAGAGTTGTAGGCATCATTAACGACATCTTCTCCAATAGAAATCAAACTTCTCTTTAACGCAAGGTCATATATTATCCTGCCATAATCATGTGGATTTATTACCACCATAGCAATGGTAGTTAATTTAATTATATAATCTTCGCCATTTAACTCTTGATACAACGGGTCCTTATCTAGCATTGATCGTATAGTAATTGGTGTTGCTGATAATCCTTTCTCAGATAGGATTTCTATGGCTTTGTATATATTTTGGTGAAATTTTTCGTAAAAATGCTCTGGTCTTAAAAACTCATTGACTTGTTCGATATGGTCACTATTAATCAGCAATGATCCCAGCAACATTTGCTCTGCCTGAACATTTGAAGGTGATTTCCTATTTTCCACTTCCATATATTAATGCTCGTCGCTTCTTAAAAATTTTTCTACCTCTAGTGCTGCCATACACCCAGTTCCAGCGGCAGTAACTGCTTGTCTATAAATTTTATCTTGTACATCACCTGCGGCAAAAACGCCATCAATACTAGTTTTAGTAGAATTAGGCTTAGTTATGATATAACCATCATCGTCAATTTCTAATTGTCCTTTGAATAAATCTGTATTCGGCTTATGACCAATGGCAATAAACACTCCATCACATGGAAGATCTGTTATTTCATTTGTTTTAACGTTTTTGATTTTTACACCAGTAACAGATTTAGGCCCAGTAGTACCATAAACCTCTTCAAGTGCGGAATCCCAAATGACAGAAATTTTTTCATTCTTAAATAACCTATCTTGCAAGATCTTTTCAGCTTTAAATTCATTTCTTCTGTGCACAACATAGACTTTTTTTGCGTGATTAGTGAGGTATATAGCCTCTTCAACAGCGCTATTTCCGCCGCCAATGACTACAACATCTTTTTCTTTATAGAAAAAACCATCGCAAGTGGCGCAACCAGATACTCCAAAACCTTGAAACTCTTGTTCAGATTTTAACCCCAGCCATTTGGCTTGTGCGCCAGTGCAAATAATTAGACTATCGGTGATATATTCGCCACTTGCAGTATACACTCTAAATGGCCTAGCACTAAGATCAACTTTTTCTACATAATCATGAACAAACGTGGTACCAACTTTTTGGGCTTGCTTTTCCATCTCCTGCATAAGCCATGGACCTTGTATAACTTCTGCAAAGCCAGGATAATTCTCAACATCTGTTGTAATAGTCAGTTGTCCACCTGGCTGCATTCCATGTATTAAAAATGGGGTTAAAGAAGCTCTTGCAGCATAAATTGCTGCGCTAAGTCCAGCAGGACCAGAGCCGATTATAAGTACTTGTGTGTTTATTTGTTCTTGCATTATTCGATTTTGATGTCTTGAGTTTTGTTATACGTTTAGTACACCTTGTAAAAATATGGATGCCATCACGGGCATGTATATTAAAACAAATAGCAAAGAAAGCAATACCGCAGTTGCCACTTTTTCAGGATGTATTTTATATAATGATGCAAGAACAATAGTGTTTGTGGCCAGTGGCGCAATGCAAAGTAACTCTAGGGCGTTATAGTAATTTATATTAAGCCAATTTAACCAAAATTTATCAATTAAAATAAACAGATTAAACAACAAAGGGTAAAACAGGAACTTACTGGCAAAAGCTGCTAATGTAAATTTAACGTCAAACTCAAAATCTCTTATATTAGATAGCGCTAAACCTATTGTCACCATGCCAAGGATAGAAAACGCTCCTTTCATATTATTGACAAAATCATCAAGAAATTGAGGTAATTTAAAACCTATCACACTTAATAAACAACCAAGAAAAAAAGCATTTAGAAGAGGTAGTTTTACAACCCTATACACACTTTCTTTAAAAGTTCCAATACTTCTTGCGCAAAAATAACAACCAACAGATGCTTCAGAAATAGAGATGCCAATTAACCCTAGGGCGTATATGGTTAGAGTGTGATCATCAAATAAGGCAGCAGCTATTGGCAAAACTACATAACCACTATTACCTGTTCCAGCCGACATTGCTAATATATTTCTATGAGAATCTTGCCAAATTTTTCCATACAGCCAGTACGCAAAAATACTTAAAACACTACACATCACAAAAGTTAAAGCGGTAATACCAAGCGAAGAAAATGCAAGATTTGTGCTAGTAGGAATGGCGAAAAAGACTATAGGTGCAACGAAATAAAATAGCAAAGCAGCTATGCTCTCTTTTTCAACATTCGAAAACTTACCAGATAAAAAACCTATTAACACGCTAAGCAGAGCAGAAAGAACTTTAAAAAAAACTAGACTAAAAACTGCCATATTTTGATATATTTTTTACGTACCAATCTTAGATTCTAACATAGAAAATTGTAATTTATTATTCAAGACAATAGATTTTTTTGTAAAAAAATCAAATTAGATAAACTAGCAACACAAAAAAGCTGCACTGAGCAATAAATAATAATTGCAAACCAAAACAATATTGCTACCAATAAATGCATGTACTATCCTTATTGCTGTGGTAGAATTTAATAAACAAAGATTTAAGGAGATGAAATAGTTATGTCTAAAAGCGAATTAGGCGGAATTCAAGAGCAAGTTCAGCAAGAAGTAGAGAAAGCCGTAGTAGGGGTTGCTCAAAATGTTCTAAAGGACGTAGAAAAAGAGGTTTTAAACCCAGATCAAGCTAAGAAAGTACAAGATGCTTTTAATCAAGCCGTTGAAGGTTTTGAAGGGCAAGCAGTAGATAGTGTTGAGAAGGCTAAAGAGCAAATAGGAGGAAAGTTAGACAAAGGTCTTGATGCAATTGGAATATTACCAGAACAAACAAAGGCTAACTTGAAAAAAGCTGGTCATGAGGTAATAGATAAAGTGTCTGAAGCGGCATTGGATGTAATAAAGCAAACTGCTATTGATGCTAAGGATTTAATGGTTACTTGTGTTAAGTCCATGACTAATGCAATTACTAATGTTTTTAGCGCTATTGGTCAAGTTGTTACCAAAGAAAAAACTGTAGAGCAAGCAAGAGAATCAATCGTGGAAGGATTTAAAACAGCTGGTCAAGAAATCTCAACAGCGGCTAAGGGTTTTGCAAATTCATTTGTTGAACGCCTTGGACTGAGTTCTAAAAAGGATAAAGAAGTGTCTCATGTTGAAAAAGTCACAGCTGAGAAAAGTGCCCCTGTACAAGAAAAAGGCGGTAGGGGTTAGGTTTTTGTGTTATAAGATACTTTGTATTTGTGAGAATGTGAATAACCTAGCAGGATATTAAAGAATTAGACGCATTGGAATTTTTAAGGGGCGTTGTCTTCGCCCCAATCTCTGGCATCATGTTATTCTAGATTAATGTATGAGTGTTTTCTGTACTTCTTTAGATATTAATATAAACTATCCATAGATATACCAGACAGATCTATATTAAAACTAAAATCACCCATTAAACTTATATCTATCGCTTCAGCATGATGCAGGTATTCAGGCACGTATGCAGCCTCCGGTTTATTAGGGAAGTTATTGTTATTATTATTGTTGTTGTTATTATTATTATTGTTTTCTTGGTAAGTAACTGCCTTTGCCCTAGGAGTAGCAGGTATACAAAACAATTTTGAAGGATTACCATTTTCGGTATATGCTTCTACAGTATCAACAATACTTCTTATGAGTAAAACTTTTGCTACTTCAGCCATCTCGGCTACATATCCTATTTTTTTACACCAGCTATTAGATAGACCGCTTGTATTACTCATCACAAACGCAGGATGACCTGCTAAGGTCTTATAATACTGTTCACTATACCATCTAGTGCCTTGTGCGCTATTAAAATTGTTGGATGATACGTTAACTTCTTCAAGGCTAGGAGATAGAAAAACATGGTTCAAATTATTCCATGCCATATCATTAAACCCTCTGCAATTGGATAGGTCTAATATTCTGATATTATGTTCCTTGCCTAAAGCTTGTCCTATGACAAAATAAAAGTTGTTATTATCAAGCATTGATCCAGATAAGTTTAAGTAATCTAATGTCTTGCTCTTCCACCTCAATGCTTGCGTAAATTTGTTTATTGCACCAGCATCTTTTGAATCTGTCATCCAAGAGTAAGGGTTGTGACTTAAATCAATAGATGACAGAGTTTTATTGTTGTTATCACGCAAAGCTGTAAACATCAGAAGGCAGGCATCAAATGCTAGGTCTGTTTCCGCTAATCCAATGTGTTGTAAGGTTTTACTTGCTGCTATAGCATTTACGAGAATGGGGAATGCTTCTGAAGTTTCTGGACTATTGGGACCAGTAGTTGCAATTTTATTACCACCTAGGTCTAGTTTTCTAATCGATTTGTTTTCTTTTAATCCTTGAGCAAGTTCAGATATTCCTCGCTGGTTTAATTGTACATCACTTAAATTCAGCTCTCTTATGCTCTCGCCAAGCTTTTTGAGATCAAAGTTGAGTTTAGTCTTATACAGTTTGTGGCGTATTCCAGATAAATTCAAAGATACTAAGCCATTATTGCTTACAAGAGTGTTAATAGAGTTGTCTGCGGCGTTTCCTTCCACTACAGTACCAGATAAATTAAGGTTAATTTGTTTATTTAATTCATCAGCCAAAGTAAGTATTTGCTGACCCTCTAACTTAGCGTGACTGAGATCAAGAGAAGTAACAGGATTATTATTTACTCCCAGTAAAAAAAGATCCCAATGATCTTTTATCTCCAATTCACGGCTATAAGGTAACTCTAACTTTCCAAGATCAATCGAAGTAATTGACTTACAGAGAGCTATAATGTCAAATATAGCCTCAACTACATTAGGTTCAAGGATTTTTGCACCTCTAAGAGATATCGAAGTAATGTCTTTTTCCTTAATTACCTTTTTCTTTGACTCCTTGATGCTATATCGCGTAACTGTTGTGTTGGATAAATCAATTGCTTTACTCATAATCATCCCTTATTAAATATTAACATTATTTTATTAAAGATAAATAATTATTTACTTTTTGTCAATATAAAAAATCAATGAAGTTTAGAATTATTCTTGACCACAGTGGAAGAGAAAATTATCATCACATAAATTAATTATGTAGATAAATTTCTAGGAGATAACATGAAACCCTATAGTGATCTTGCAAAAATCATTCACCGTGAAGGATATATTTTTATTATTATATTTGCGTCAATAACTTTTGTTTTTGGTTCTTTTAGCAGTACTTTATGTTGGATTGGGGCTATTTGCACTGCTTGGTGTGCATATTTTTTCAGAAATCCTGAAAGAGTAACACCTGTAGGCGATGATCTTGTAATTAGCGGAGCAGATGGAGTGGTGCAGAAGATAGTTGAATCCGTGCCACCTGCAGAGCTTAATATGGGTGATGAAGAAATGATACGAGTGAGTGTTTTTTTGAATGTATTCAATGTTCATGTTAATAGAGTTCCAGTCACTGGTAAAATTATCTCTTTGCATTATTTTCCTGGAAAGTTTTTTAACGCTTCTCTTGATAAAGCGAGCGTGCATAACGAGCGTCAATCAGTTTTGATGGAAACAAAAAATGGAGTCAAGGTAGCATTTGTTCAAATTGCTGGGCTAATTGCTAGGAGAATAGTGTGTGACCTTGAAGAGGAGCAGGAAGTTATGGCTGGACAAAGGTATGGTTTGATAAGATTTGGCAGCAGAATGGATATATATCTTCCTTTAAAGACCCATCTTGCAGTATCTGAAGGGCAAATATGTATTGCAGGTGAGACTATCATCGCAGATCTTTCAAAGAAAAAATCTGAACAAGTGAAATTTGAAGTACGTTAAGATTCTAAAGAAGAGGTGAAATTGATAAAGTTCAGGCAAAGGAGATTGTCAATTAGACCGGTGCCATTAGTAAAATTGCTCCCTAATTTTGTAACTCTTATTGGTTTGATAATTGGCGTTAGTTCAATTAGGTTTGCACTTGATAGTAATTGGGAGGTGGCGGTTTTTTGTGTACTCATTGCAACGATAATTGATGGTTTAGATGGTAGAGTTGCAAGATTTTTGAATGCTACTAGTCATTTTGGAGCTGAGTTAGATTCGCTTTGTGATTTTGTTAATTTCGGAATTTGCCCTGCGATGCTGATATATTTGTGGTCATTTCAGCAATATGAGTACAAATTAGTTTCATGGGCATGCATTGTCTTTTATATACTGTGCGTTGGCATTAGACTTGCGAGGTTTAATACTGCGATTATTGAACCTGGGGACAATGGCCTTAGTGATAGTTTTTTTGTTGGAGTGCCTTCTCCAGTTGTTGCTC
>JAAFHP010000074.1 GCA_013298405.1 Alphaproteobacteria bacterium
TACATCACATTTAATTAACTAGCTAAGCCATTATACACTAATTAAAATAAATTGTTAACTACGCAGAAGCGGCATTCATTAGCATTTCATCTTTTTCTCTAAACTCTATTCCTTCTGCAAGGTTATATTTATAAGTTTCTTTATAAAAATATAAGCAAAAGAAGCAAAATACCGCAAGAGCTGTTAGGTAATATGCTAATGATATTTGCGATCCAGTATATTTATGAAGAGCTGCCCCGACCATTGGAGCTGTTCCACCAAAAATAGCCGCACTCAAGTTATATGAAACAGCAACACCGGTAAATCTTATTCTAGTAGGGAAGAGCTCAACTAATATAGTTGGCACTGGTCCCATATACATACCAACAATTGCCGCAAAAATGACTTGTGACAGTAGTGCAATATGATAGTTCATTGAGTGTAGTGCCAAGAAAATAGGGTATATTGAAACAATCAGCAAGACACTAGCAAAAATTAATATTGGCTTTCTTCCTATTTTATCTGAGATATAAGCAGAAATTGGCAGCATAATACTCATGCTAATTAAAATAAAAACATTAGTCATAGTTGACTGATGTTTTTCATAACCTAAAGTATCCATATAGCTTTTAATGAAGACAGTAGTAGTATAAAATGGGGCAGTAACATTGATATAAATTGCCATCGCCATTAATACTTCTTTCCAATGTTTAGTAAAAGTCTCTTTTAGTGGTGTTCGTGATAATGCTCCTGAGTCTTTAGCTGCTTTGTACAGAGGGCTTTCTGATAGATGAGCTCTAATATACAGACCAACCAAACCTATAAATAATCCTGCAACAAAGGGAACTCTCCAACCCCATAAATTTAAATCAGCTTCAGGTAAGAAGTAAATAAATCCTTGAGCAACAAATAAACCAAGTAACATGCCAATACACATACTCACAAATGAGGCGCTACCAGCAAGGCCTCTTTTATCAGCTGGTGAGTGCTCCACTATATAGGCAATACAACCACTAAATTCTCCTCCGAGAGAGAATCCTTGCAATAGCCTAATTACCGTAAGAATGATTGGGGATATGATACCTATAGTTTCATATGCAGGCAGTAATCCTATTCCAGCGGTTGGTATAGCCATGAATAGAATACCAAGTACTAAGGCTGCTTTTCTGCCGAACTTATCACCGATATGTCCAAAAATAATGCCGCCAAGTGGCCTTACAACAAAACCTGCAGCAAACACGGCAAAGGTTAGTATTTCAACAAAGTCTGTTTCCGGAAAGAACCTTTTCCCAATAATGTATGAAAACTGAGCGTACAGAGCATAATCATACCATTCTAGAGCATTACCGATCATCCCTGAAATTACAACTTTCCTCATTATTTCCCTTTCCTTAATTAGTTAGATTAAAAGTAACAAGGAATCCATAATATTACGATTGGCAGACGTTGCAAGAAGTATAAACTGATCAGAATAATTTTTTTAAGCAAAGTATTGTATGTAATTTTACTTAGAACACTCGTTTACTTTGTCTATTATATTATTATAGCTGTCAAAGAAGAACTGTTGATCACCACTGGCTGGTAGATTATCCCAATTTTCAGAGTCGATTTTCACAATTTTTTTGTTGTACCTGAGATACATTTTATCATCAGTATTTGTATCCATTAGTATGCAGTGATGTATCTCCTTATTTTTTAAAATATGCTGGGCTGTGTAATAATCTTTTAAGCTAGCAAAATTCTGTACGTATATCTTAGTTACCTTTTTATCTATATCTAAAAACAGCTGTCCAAGACTATCGCTTACAACAACGATGTTTTCTATTCCTGCTAGCTGCGACTGCTTTTTACTAATTAGAGATTCAATATTTTTAAGTGCTTGATCTTTATTCTTATCGATGCTTGTGCTTAGCGTAGGAAAAGTCTTTGATAAAATGTCTGATAACTGGTCTGATAGAATCATGAGATTATTTAGATTTAACCAGAAGTGCCAATTTTGCATACCAGTTTCTTCGGTAAAATTTAGAGAAGTTAGGTCGCTAATTTTAACTACTTTTCCTTTGAATCCCTCAGAAAGTTTTGCCATATATCCGTCAAAACTATCGTCGATATAGATAATCATATCAGCGCTTGAAATGCTATCTTTGTCAGATGGTTTAAGGTTATAATCATGTGGGCAGCCTGTGGAGGTGCTAATTACCATAACTTCAGCTGTATCTCCAGTTAACATTGTAATAATGCCGCCCATAATATTTGTGCTAGTTACGATCACTGGCTTGGCTAAGGTAGAAAAACTTGATAATAGGATTACCAAAATTATATAGGATCTATATTGCATTTTTTACCTGTTGTATTAGTTCTTGTTTAGTCATCTTAAAATTATTTAGTACCCATTTATGCCTTAATGCACTGATTGTTTTTCCTACATCTGGCCCAGTAAGCCCTAATTTCATCAAATCTTCTCCAGTAATTGGGAAAACTGGTGTTTGCATATTCTTACATACAAAATATAATTGCTGCAATTTATCTAGCTCAGCAATAAATATACCGGCTAATAGAAAATAATCAGCAAAATTCTTTTTTTCTAGCCAAACAAATTTTAACGCCTCTATTGCAATATCTAGATCAGATTTTTTAATAGTAGAAGCAAATTTTATAAGATCAATAGTTTCTTTGGCATCTTTTTTTGAAAATTTATTCTCGATAAGATATCCTAGTGAAATATTGTTTTGATGGAATAAAATTGCGTATATTAGGTTCTTACCTATTAGTGCGTTAAATTTTGATGCTATAATACGTAATGATTGCAAGAGAGTTGATGGGTAGGTTGCTTTAGGATGGAGTATTTGTAATATTCCGCAGCTACTGAGTATGTCAAGAATATTGCTATTGTTGATGATTACAATGGAGTCTAATTCCTGATTTATTCTCTCTCTTGACAGAATTGATAGTTTGTTTTTATGCTTTATACAAGCATTGAGTGATTCTTGTTCTAATGTTTTGGCGTATTTGCTGCTAAAGCGAAAGAATCTGAGTATTCTCAAAGCATCTTCTGTGATCCTCTCTTCAGGATTGCCGATAAATCTTACTACTTTATGTTTTAAATCCTCAAGACCAGTGAAATAATCATATATTTCGTGTTTTATTGGGCAGTAACTCAGCGCATTGATAGTAAAATCTCTTCTTTGAGCATCAATAGCAAAATCTTTGCAATACTCAACCTTAGCATGCCTACCATTACATGATATATCTTTTCTAAGAGTTGTTATTTCAAGTTTATCATTACCAATTATGGCTGTAATAGTACCAAACTCTATTCCTGTTGGAATAGTTTTGATGTTATGTAATGTAAGTAAATCTGATACTTCATGGGGCAGTAGATCTGTTGCTATATCTATGTCTTTTGTTTTTATACCTAGCAGGCTATCTCTAACAAAACCGCCAATAAGTCTAGCAGTTGCCCCGTGATTTTTTATTATATTAATAATCTTTAGACAAGATAATGAAGGGATGTTCAAAGCTTTCTTAATTACAATCATAACCTAACTTTGCTTTAATAGTGCCTGTCGTCTCCCTTGGTCATCGCAACCGGTCATCCCAACACCTCCTAAAATCATCCTGAACACCTCATAAGTCATCCCAAACTTGATTTGGGATCCATTACTTCCTTATGAGATCCCGGATCTAGCCCGGGATGACTTAGGTACAGTCATGCTGAACTTGATTCAGCATCCACTACTTCTGTAGTCTTCTCGGGACAACCAAGAACCTATTACTTTAAATTATTTACTAAAGTATCAAAAGCTCTATCACCAGCAGCAGCGATTGAAGTTTGTGCTAAAAGAGAACTAAGCAGGTCTTTGGCAGTATTAGTAAGAATGTTAATATCTCCCTTAAACTCTTTCAGTACATCTGACGCTGAATTAATATCAGTTAAATTAGTAATTTCTGCTTTGTCAGCTTCTTCAATTTCGTAACCGATTTGTACTTCAAGAGTTCCTCTGGCATTCCTTTGTGCAAGCTGTTTTTCAGCTATTTGATCGGCTGGTTGCATGTCTTCCTTTACTATATTCAAGTAACCAATGGTTTTAACAATAGCATCAGAACCTGGAAATAGTAAATTGCGCCTTGTTTCATGGTTTGAGGATAGAGTAACAACCGTAGCATCTTCAGCAATATCAGAATAATTATTTACTAGTACATTGCCGTTTACTACATTGGTGTCTGTAGTAATATTTGAAGTAACTCTGTTTCCTGTTAGGGAATCAATTTTTGATAATGGATCAGTAAACGGGTCAGTGCCACCAAAAATATATTCCCCATTTAGGTTTCTTGAGCGCAAAATTGTCTCTAGTTTACCTAGAGCTCTATTTGCTTTTTCTGCCTTTGTTCCGGCCGCCCCGGGCTGCTTTGCCAGTTCTTGTTCAAACTGGACCATCACTTCATTAACATCACGCATAGCCTGTCTTTGTGTGTTCAATTTACCTTTGACGATACTTGTAGTGGATTTATTAGCCTCAACCTTCAATAATGTCGCTTGCGCTGTATCAAACCTTCCAGCAAGACCAGAGGCATCAAGACTTGCTCTATCAGCAAATTTTTGCTCTGATGTGATGTTGCTAAATGCATCGTTTAGTGCATTTGAAGTTGCTCCAATTTTACTTCTATCCGTAGCAGAGGTATATAGTATATCTCTTGAAGATGTAGTTACTATTGAATTTACCATATGTTATTACTCTTTATTAAATTATCTAAATAATATATCTTCAACTTTTACTATTGTGTTTTGTACTTGCGCCATTAGGTTCGCTAAAGTAGTAAGGAGTCTTGCTTGATCCATTACCTTCAAATATTCTCTTTCTTTGCTGATCCCAGATTGTTGCCTCACTGATTTATCAGTTTGAGTTAATACGGTTTTAGCAATATCTGATTTAGTCTTTGCTTCATTAAGGTCATTAGACAATAATCCAGTTACAATTGATGCAATTCCAGCTAAAGTTGCTGAAGTATTTGGCAAAGCCAAATCGTCGGTCAAATTTATAGTCGTAGTTTGCAAATTACTCAGCTCTTCAAGCGATTCCTGATTAGCAAGCTTGAGAGTATAGTCTAAAACGGCGGAAGTTGCAACTTTGTTTGTACCTCCTGCTAGATTGCCATTAATGTTATTATTTCCAACGGCCCCGTTGTAAGATATATTTCCTCCAGCTGTAGCAGCCTGAACATTAATAGCATTTCCTCCTACACCAGCAGCTTTAGATTTAATGACAAGAGTATCTGCACCAACCCTTGGATCTGCTTGAACTAGATTCTTGATTTGTGGGTGATTATTAATGGCAGCAATTAGGTTGTCTATTGACGCTTGCAGGTTTCCTCCAGGTAGAACTTGATTTGGCCCAACCGGAACAGCGGCAAAAGTAAATGCTTGTCCAGCTACAGTGATTGCATCACCATTTACAATAACTCCTGCAAAAGTCAGTGTTCCTTGAGCTGTTACATCTCCTACCGTATGTGCTGTTTGTACTGCTGCACCTTGTTTTGCTCTGCCAAGAGCTAGTTTACTTGGATCGTCTGCTATATCATCACGAAGCGACATGGTGCCTGTTCTTTGGTCGAAATTGAAGAAATTATTAAAACCAAACATGCTACTAAAATTACCATCTTGGATTGCTAGCCTGTATGAGTCAGTACCAGTCTCAATCACTAGCCTTCCCATTTGACCACTAGTTGGGTCAATCTCAAAACCGTTATCATCAACAAGCTTAGCTTTTGCTACTCCCGAATGACTAAGTAGAGGTACTAAAGGTGGTTGATGCGTTACAAAACTACCTCCTACTGCCCCAGCTAAAGCAGGATCAAAAGCTATACGTTCATTGTAGTTTACTGCTGGATTTGCTCTAAATGATACTATTCCTTGTGCAACCACTCCGTTTTTCCCGGTAACTCTCACAGTTAAAGTTATCACTCTGTTTAGGCTAGCGTCAGTTACTCTGATATTCTGACCAGTTGCGGTATTAGTATCTTTGGCAAGATCAAATGAATCAGGTAAATCACCTTGTGCTACCACTTGAGCATTAGCTCCACCAACATCTTGAGTTCTTGCATCAAGGATCTCAATTTTACTCTCAAAATGTGAATTTCCTTGCAAGTCTAGATCAAAAGTAAAGCTTCCATCACCTGGGTTAACACCTGTTTTTGCTCGTAGCTGGATATTGTTAACTAGATACTGCCCTGAAATTTGAGTATTAGTGTCATCTGTGATTGCACCAATTGCAACACGTGGCCTTGATGGTGCGCTATCAAGCTTTTCGTTGAGTTCCTTGATTAAATCCGCAACAGTTGCTCTTCCGGTTGGTGAACTAGCGGCAATACTTCTCATATCTATCACAGCTTTATTC
>JAAFHP010000075.1 GCA_013298405.1 Alphaproteobacteria bacterium
TCCTAAAGCTGGAGCGAAATTACTTGAGCCGATAATGAAGGTTGAAGTAGTAACGCCTGAAGACTATATGGGTGATATCATTGGAGACCTAAATAGTAGGAGAGGTTCTATACAAAGCATGGAACCAAGAGGTAACGCGCAGGTAATTTTAGCACATGTTCCGTTGGCTGAAATGTTCGGCTATGTGAACACCCTAAGATCTATGTCTCAAGGTAGGGCTCAATATACTATGGAGTTTAATAGTTACGCTCAAGTTCCTCAGCATATCGTTGATACGATTCTGGCGAAGCAGAGCAAGTAGTTGCTTTGAAAGTTGCGATAAAACGCTTGACTTTCATAGCTGAAATATGATAGGAGTGTAGCTCAATTGGTAGAGCGCCGGTCTCCAAAACCGGAGGTTGCGGGTTCGATGCCTGTCGCTCCTGCCATTTGATAAAATGATAAATGAAGGGCTATGTTTAGAAATTTAAATGCGTACAAGTTTTTAGACCAGGTAAAGCAAGAAGTCAAAAAAGTAATTTGGCCAGCGAAAAAAGAGCTTTTTACCTCGGTTGCTGTGGTAGCGGTAGCAGTGATGTTATTCAGCTTTATATGTATGTTATTAGATTATGGTATACATAATTTGATACAGTTGTTACTTAGTATTTAAATAGGTAAGGCCTTTTAAGAAGGAGATTAAGAGATAATTATGGCTAAATGGTACATACTTCATACGGTTTCTGGTTCCGAAAAAGGGGTCAAGAAAATGATTGAGGATCAGGTAGTTAAGAAAAAAATGTCTGATTATTTTGAAGATGTTGTAGTGCCAGTCATAGAGGTGCCTGAGATTAAAAGAGGCAAGAAGGTAATGTCCGAAAAAAAGTTCATGCCTGGGTATGTCTTGATTAAGATGAAGATGACTGATGATTCATGGCACCTAGTTAAGTCTGTACCAAAGACTACAGGTTTTTTAGGGAGTAAAACTCAACCACAGGCGTTAAGCGATACTGAAGTTGAGGGGATATTTAAAAAGCTTGAGGCGGAATCTAAAAGCGCAAGTTCGACTAGTATATATAATGCTGGCGATAAGGTGCAGATTATTGATGGTCCATTTGATAGTTTTACTGGTGTGGTAGAAGAGGTGGATATAGAGGGGCAAAAATTGAAGGTGTCTGTTTCTATCTTTGGCAAAGCAACACCAATTGAGTTAAGTTTTACTCAGGTCAAAAAGGTTTAAAATACTTAAGAAGTAAGATATAAAGAAGAGCGTGATAAGTTATGGCAAAGAAAATTACTGGTTATATTAAATTAACTATCCCTTCTGGGAAAGCGAATCCTTCTCCACCGGTTGGTCCAGCGTTGGGGCAAAAAGGTGTTAATATTATGGAGTTTTGTAAAGCGTTCAACGCGGCTACAAGTTCAATGGAACCAGGGACACCAATTCCTGTGGTGATCACAGTGTATGTCGATAAAAGCTTTGATTTCATAACAAAAACTCCTCCTGCTTCGTTTTACTTAAAGAAATTTGCAAAAATTGAAAAGGGTTCTAAGGCAACAAGAAAAGAAGCATATGTTGGCAAAGTGACTATGGCAGATTGCGAAGAGATAGCTAAAATTAAAATGAAGGATTTGAATGCTAATGACGTTGCAGCTGGGGCTAAGATTATAGCTGGCTCTGCTGAGTCAATGGGGCTGGAAGTTATAAAATAGATTGAGTATAGAATTATGGGTAAGAAGTTAGTTGCAGTAAAAAACGATTTAGACCAAACAAAATTATATAGCTTGCAAGAAGCCATTGCTACTTTGAAAAAAGTAAAGTTTGCTAAGTTCGATGAGAGTCTTGAGGTTGCTATTAATTTGGGCGTTGATCCAAGGCATTCTGATCAAATGGTAAGAGGAATTGTATCACTGCCGGCTGGAACAGGTAAAAACGTTAGAGTAGCGGTGATTTGTAAAGATGAAAAAGTTGATGAAGCAAAAAAAGCTGGTGCTGATTTGGTTGGTTCTCTGGTGCTTATAGATGATATTAAAGCTGGTAAAGTTGACTTTGATGTATGTATAGCTACTCCAGATATGATGGGGATAGTAGGTCAAGTTGCAAGGGTCTTAGGTCCAAAAGGTTTGATGCCAAACCCAAAACTTGGCACTGTAACGGCTGATATAACAACTGCTGTTAAGAATGCCAAAAGTGGCCAGGTGGAGTTCAGAGTAGAAAAAGCAGGTATAGTCCATGCTGGGCTAGGGAAGATTTCATTTAGTGAAGCGGATTTACTTAAGAATGCGCAAGCTTTGATAGGTTCTGTAGTTAAGGCAAAGCCAGCTGGAGCAAAAGGTTCTTACTTGAAGAAGGTGCATCTGTCCTCTACAATGGGTCCTTCTTTACAAGTTGATATATCAACAATTTCATACTAAATATTTTTGGAGTTAAAAACGTGTTGAAGTCTAAAAAGAAGAGTTATGTTGAAGAGCTAGAGGAGATATATGGTAGTTCTAGTTCGGTAATAGTAACTCACTATCATGGTCTTACAGTAGCCCAAATTACAAACTTGCGCAGAATTTTAAGAGAAAAGGGCGCGGGTTTTAAAGTTGTAAAGAACACACTGTCTAATATTGCGGCAAAAAAGGCTGGTGTAGCACATGATGAAAACATGTATATAGGACCAACGGCTATAGCTTTTTCTAAAGATCCTATTGCAGCTGCAAAAGGAGTGATGGAATTTGTTAAAACTAACGATAATTTAAAAGTGATCGGAGGAGTGGTTGATGGTGCTACGGTTGATGTTAAGTCAATAGAGCAACTTGCAAAAATGCCTTCACTTGATGAGCTTAGAAGCAAACTTATTGGTTTGTTGCAGGCTCCAGCGACAAAAGTTGCAAGAGTATTGCAAGCTCCTGCTGGTTCATTGGCAAGAGTGATAAAGGCATATTCAGAGAAATAAATTTTAATAACTAAGTCAAAAAAGAGGTACAAATTATGGCTAATATAACAAAAATCGCGGAAGAACTGTCGTCTTTAACAGTAATGGAAGCAGCTAATTTATCTAAACTACTAGAAGAAACATGGGGTGTTTCGGCTGCAGCAGCAACTGTAGCTGTGGCAGCGGCGCCAGCAGCAGCGGAAGCAGCAGCAGAAAAAACAGAGTTTGATGTTGTCCTTGCAAGTTCAGGGGATAAGAAAATTGAAGTAATTAAAGTAGTAAGAGTTATTACTGGTCTTGGTCTGAAAGAAGCTAAAGATTTAGTTGATGGTGCTCCAGCTCCAGTAAAGCAAGGGGTTTCTAAAGCTGATGCAGATAAAATAAAAGCTGAACTTGAAGCTGCTGGTGCAAAAGTTGAAGTTAAATAATTTATTCATTTAGGTTTGAGTTAAGTCATTCTGGAAAGTATAGGAACACTATAAAAATCCAGAGTGACTTTTGTAGTGAAATAAATGAGTAAAATTTTAACCTAATATTTTTGTTTATAGGTAGTTTTACTCTTAAACGAAAACTTTTAGCTGAAATAGTAGACGTGCTATTACACAAATAACTAAAAAATATTATCTGGAGATCTTATGCATAAATCCTTACAACTTGGTAAAAGGGTTAGAAAAAACTTCGGTAAGATTAAATTAGTGGCTTCAATGCCGAATTTAATCGAAATTCAAAAAAAATCGTATGAAGACAGTTTCCTACAATTAAGTATATCTGAAAAAGATAAAGTAAATAAAGGATTGCAAGGGGTTTTATCTTCTGTTTTTCCGATCACAGATCCTTCTAATACGGCGACGCTAGAGTTTGTTAAATATACTTTTGATCAGCCAAAATATGATGTAGAAGAATGTATACAAAGAGGACTTAGTTTTGTAGCAGCTTTGAAAGTCACCTTAAGACTTAGCGTATGGGATATAGATGAAAATACCGGAGCTAAGGAAATTAAAGGGATAAAAGAGCAAGAAGTTTACATGGGGGATGTCCCATTCATGACTAAGAATGGCACCTTCATCATCAATGGGACTGAAAGAGTTATAGTGTCTCAGATGCATAGATCACCAGGTGGATTCTTTTTTCATGATGAAGGTAAAACGCATTCGTCAGGTAAGTTTTTGTTTTCAGCTAGGGTGATACCTTACAGAGGTTCATGGCTTGATTTTGAATTTGATGCAAAAGATACAATATTTATAAGAATTGATCGTAAAAGAAAGCTACCAGTGAGCACCCTGTTGTTTGCCATCGGTATGACAAAAAATGAAATTATTAATACCTACTATAGTACTGAAGAGTATGTTTATAAGAAAAAGGGCTGGGTAAAAGGTTTTGATCCAAAAGAGATTGTAGCGCAAAGGTTAAATTCTGATCTTATAAATGCTGATACTAATGAGGTGGTCCTTGAAGCTGGCCAAAAAATTACTCCAAGATTAGCAATAAAATATGCTGAAAGTGGCCTCAAGAAGGTGCTAATAAAGAATGATATGCTTATCGGTCATTACGTTGGAAAAGAAATAGTAGATGACAAGACTGGTGAAGTCCTAGTTCAGCTTGGAGAAGAATTAACTGAGGATATGATTAATGGTCTGGTATCTGCAGGTGTCAAATCTATTAGCACTTTAAAGATCGCTTCAAATAGTGATGCTTATATTAGAAACACATTGTCTATTGATAAAAACCAGGACCAGAACTCGGCTTTAATGGATATATTCAGAGTTTTAAGACCAGGTGAACCATCTACAGTTGAAGCCGGTAAGGTGCTTTTTGATAGCTTGTTCTTTGATCCAAATAGATATGATTTATCCGAGGTAGGAAGAATAAAACTTAATTCACGGTTGGATATCAATATTCCAGAAGCTAATACTTGTCTTACAGCAGAAGATATAAAAGCAATAGTTAGAGTTTTAATTGATCTAAAAGACGGTAAAGGTTCAATTGATGATATAGATCATTTAGGAAATAGAAGGGTCAGATCGGTTGGTGAGTTGCTTGAGAATCAATTTAGGCTCGGTCTAGTCAGGACAGAAAAAGCTGTGCTTGATCGCATGAGTGTTGTGGATTTAGATGCTGTAATGCCTCATGATTTGGTAAGTTCTAAAGCTTTGAGTTCGGTAGTTAAAGAGTTTTTTAGCACTTCACAATTGTCACAATTCATGGATCAAACTAATCCACTTTCTGAAATTACCCACAAAAGAAGATTGTCAGCATTAGGCCCAGGTGGTGTAAGTCGTGACAGAGTCGGGTTTGAGGTTCGTGACGTACACCCAACGCATTATGGTCGTATCTGTCCAATTGAAACACCTGAAGGACAAAACATTGGCTTAATTAACTCGATGTCAACTTTTGCCAGGGTTAATAAATACGGATTTATAGAGAGTCCTTATCGTAAAGTAGTAAAAGGTGTTGTAACTGATGAAGTAGTTTACTTAAATGCGACTGATGAGGCAAAATATAAAATTGCGCAGGCGGATATGCCTATATCAGAAAACGGAAAAATTATGGCAGATAGGGTGAATTGCCGATTTGAAATAGGTAATTTCGTTTCAGTGCCGCCAAGTGAGGTTGATTTAGTTGATGTCACACCTATGCAGGTAGTATCTGTGGCAGCTAGTCTGATTCCGTTCTTAGAAAATGACGATGCAAATAGAGCTCTGATGGGTTCAAACATGCAACGTCAAGCTGTGCCGTTGATAAACACTGAAGCTCCACTAGTTGGTACTGGCATTGAAGCGGTTGTAGCTGGTGATTCGGGAGCAGTCATAGCGGCGCTTCATGATGGAGTTGTAGTTGAAGTTGATGCGGAGCGAATTGTGGTTCAAACAACTGAGCGCAAAAAAAATGGCGCGCCGGAAGTAGACATTTATACATTGATGAAGTATCAAAAATCAAACCATAATACTTGTATCAATCAAAAACCCCTTGTAGTTGTTGGTCAAAAAGTAAGTCAAGGTGAGGTGATTGCTGATGGTCCTGCTATCGATCAAGGAGAGATTGCTTTAGGGCGTAATATGCTTGTAGCGTTTATTTCATGGAGAGGTTACAATTTTGAAGATTCAATTTTGATTTCTGAAAGGATTGTAAAGGATGATGTTTTTACTTCTATTCATATTGAAGAATTTGAAGTAGTAGCACGCGATACGAGGCTTGGTCCTGAAGAGATTACCCGTGATATGCCAAATGTTGGCGAAGAAGCACTGCGTAATCTTGATGAGGTTGGTATTGTTCACATTGGTGCTGAAGTAAAACCTGGTGATATATTAGTTGGTAAAGTAACTCCTAAGAGTGAATCGCCAATGACACCAGAACAGAAATTACTTCGTGCAATTTTTGGAGAGAAA
>JAAFHP010000076.1 GCA_013298405.1 Alphaproteobacteria bacterium
GAGATGAGAGGCGATTATCGTCTGTGCAGCGTGGTGGTATGTATGAGGTATTTGATAGAGAGTATGGTTCTGCCTTAATAGCAAACATTCAAAGACAGAAATCTCAGTGGGCTAGGGATGTTGCTATGGCGTTTTCTAATGGTGAGGTGAGGAGCGGCGTTAAGGTATTACACGAACAAGGTAAGATCATTGAGCATGATGATAAGCAATCTTCAATGCAAGGGTTAATTGAAGATTGGAGCAAGAGCGATAAGAGAGTAGAAGATAGGTTGATAATTGCCATATCTAATAAAGATGTAGCAGCGCTTAATCATGGGGTCAGACAATACCTAAAGCTAGAAGGCGTGCTTACTGGAGAAGAGATTAGAGTTGGAGCTCATTATTATCAAAAAGGGGACAGGATATTAATTACTGAGACTAACAAAGAACTTGGTTTAACCAATGGAGATTATGCGCAATTAGTAGAAGCTACAGCTGATAAGTTTGTAATAACTAAAGGTGGTAGTGATAGCGGTAGTAATAATGAGGCGCAAGAAGCCACACGTGAACTAATAGAATTTAGTCCAAAGGATTATGGTGGATTTAAACACGGATATGCGACAACTGTGTTTAAGGCGCAAGGTGCAAGTATCATTGATGTATACGTATATCATGATGGATATGGTTGGATGAGAATCAGTTATGTAGCATTATCGCGCTGCATAGATGAGATGAAGTTGTATGTTAATAAGGAATCTACGAAGAGTATAGATCAGTTAGTCAGGCAACTTGGTAATAATACATATGAGGGTAGCTCGCTAATATACCAAACAAAAGAGGATGTAGCGGCAAAAGAGACCAAGGTACAAGAGGTTGCCAATGTGTCGAGTGAGGGTATTTTAGGAGGTATTTGGAGAGGGTTTGACAAGGTAGCCGAAGTTATAGGTACTGGAGTTGTTAAATGGGCAGATAAGAGTTTAGCTTTAGATGAGTACTATAAGTATGAGAAGTTAGAAATAAAGCAGCATATAGTAGAAGAGGTGCTTGCTGAGGTGTATGAAGAAGTAGCCGCTAAAGAAGGATATCAAGAACAGAAGGTAGCTGTTGGTGAAGCTGGGGTAGGGGGTAATAGTGACAAGGTTAGGTTGTTTGGTAGTAGTAATACAGGGATAAATAAATCAATAGCTAGTAACAATGTAATAAATGCCAGCAATACTAAAGTAACATTAACACCTAAGGAAAAGTTCTATGCTAATAGAGACAGGCTAAAACAGAATGAAGTAAGCAAACAGCAACGCAAAGATGAGTGGAATCGTGATCAAGAGCGGTTGCGTAGTGAAGTACGTTATAAAGTAGAGGATATAGCAAGAGATTTACTTGGTCCCGAAAATAAGAAGTTATCGCACCAAAACTCCTTGAGATGGGGAGAGCATGGCAAGATAGCGATGCATATTAGAGGAGAAAGAGCTGGTATATGGTGTGACTTTAGTAGTGGTAAAGGTGGCGATATATTTGATTTAGTGCAAGAAATAAGAAAAAGCGATTTTAAGGGTGCTGTAGAATATTTAGAGGTAGCAGTAGGATTTAAGAAAACTACAAGCCCTAACTTAAACCTAGTATACGACCATAATAACAGCGATATACTTGCTAAAGCATTGAAACAAAGAGAAGAGGAAGCAAGATTTGAACAGAAAAAACAAGAGCAGGTAGTGAAGTTATATGATCGTACAAAAGAAATTGGAGATAAGTCGATTGCCTATAGGTATTTAAAAGATACTAGAGGAATAGATTGTCAATTAGGAAAAGATATTAGAACAGTTGGAATATACGTAAAAGATCAGGGTGATATCGAAGCAAACATTAATCAAGACAAAGGAAAATACTATCCAGCTTTAATCGCATTTGCACGCAATAAAGAAGGTGATATTACAGGTGGTCAACAAATACTGCTTGATAAGAATAGCGCAAAGAAAGCAGATTTAGCGGTAGTTAAGAAGTCATTTGGTAAGATCAGTGGTTCGTTTGTGCATTTAAGTGATGATCATCATAAGAACGATATTAAAGAGAAAAGCAACAATATAACTATTATAGCAGAAGGGTTAGAGACGGCGTTATCAGTTAAACAAGCTTTAAGTAACGAGCAAATAGAACATTCAGACAAAACTACTAAAAACATAAATATTCTATGCTCGCTAGGAATAAGTAATATTAAAAATTATCCGGCTGCGCAAGGGGAGAAAATAATAATAGCCGGCGATAATGATGGAGCAAACAATGTAACCTCTAAGGCAATTGCGACTGCTAAGGAAGAGTTAGAGCAAAGAGGAGCGTTTGTAGAAGTAGTAACGCCATCTAAAGAAGGTGACTTTAATGATGTATTAAAGATAGATGGCGTACAAGAAATAAGAAACTGCTTTGTAAGGGCTATTAAGTGCCACATGTCAAAGACAGTAGAGGATTTTATTGTAAATCAAGAAGGGAGCAACAGATACAAACTAGATGATATAGAAAAAGCAGATTTAGCGTTAGCAAGAAGCTACGATATATCACAAGACAAAGAAGCAAGAGTAGTTGATGCTTACCGTAAGGGGCATCTGCACGGCAAATTAGAGCTCGAGCTTTTGCGTAAAAGTATAGGATTTGCAGAAAAGTACCATGAGGATAATCATGAACTCTTATCGCTGAGCGATAAATACCACAAAACAGATAAAGATAAGCTGGTTACTGGTACAGTTGGTAAGAGTGAGGTTGAGTTTAGAGAGTATTGTATCAGGAATATGCTTGATCAGTTTAACCAGCAAAAGACGAACGCTCAAACCATCGAAGAGGTATTAAAAGTAGTAGATGATGAACAAGAGTACTTAGGGAAAGTTGCAACGCAAGACTACTTAAAGAATTCTAGAATGTTTGATGAATTAAAAGAAAGTATTGGCAGCGTGGTGGTGAATGAGTTTGAGAAAGAACTAAGAGCAAATATAAAACAAGGTATTCTTAGCCAAGATCAGCTAAAAGACATCATTGGCCATAATGATACAAGAAACGCAAGCGCAATATTGGCTATCCATGCACAGAGGAATCGAGATTTGAATTTGAAATTTTCTATTGGTGATGACATAAAATTCATAGAGAAATTAGAAGGTGTAGACAGAGATCATTTAGTTGGTCAATTAAAAGACATGGATAGAAATCAAAAATCAGAGTTCATGAGTAATTATTTAGTCAAAGCGATAGATAAGCACATCTTTCCTCAGGTAGAAGCAGTTGAACAAGAAATACAAAAGGCTAATAGTTTGAATGAGTTATTTGTAGTTAGAGAGAAAGAATATGAAATATATTCAAAGTTTGGAGAGGAGCATATACTAGCATTTGCAAAATACGGTTCTATAAAGAGAGATTATAAGTTATTTGAATATACAAGAGAATTAAAACATATAGATTTTAAAGAATTTAGAGAAAGGATAAATCATTTATTAACGCACGGCGCAATCACAAGTGAACAGACACATAATGACTTCAAGACTTATGGATGTGTTGGTCAATTACATAAAGATTATAAGATTCATGAACAGCATTTTAAGGAAGCTCAAACACAGAAGCAGACAGAAGAACAGCAAAAGATGCAAGCTGCTGAGCATGATAATAATCAACAGAAGAAGTTACAACTACATTTAAAAATGGACATGTAGCCAAAAGAAAAGAAAGGGTGGCATTAGTTGAATGTATTGATATCATGGTATTTGAAATAAATTACTAAAAAGGCATGCATAAAAAATCTAAGAATTCTACAAACGCGAAAAAGAATAGCTTGTCTCATGGTGCACTAATAAAACAGGTTATAGAAAATCCATATGCTCAAGACTTCTTTATAAAAACAAGTTTGGGCACGATAATCTCTTGATATTTGCGGTTTTATTTTCCAGAATCTTTATTCTGAAATCAGAAAACATAGTAAATAAAATTATCTTTCTGTATTTTTACATTTAAATCTTATAATAATTTTTTTAATTAAAGTGTTGACCTTAGTTAATTAAGTTAATAAACTAATAGTTGTATATATAAGAAAATTAAAATCTAAAGTTGTATACAAAAAAAGTGAGGAGAGAAATGTTAATGATTGCAGATATCTCACTAATACAGCGTCTTAATATTTGTCAGTGATTGTTTTTTTGGTGTTGTTTTTCAGAATTTAGCAATTAGATTAATTTTCTCTATATATAACTACCGCAAAATTTGTAAGAACATATCATTAAAAATTTAATTAAGAATGGAGGTTTTTTATGAATACGAAAATTAGAAGAATGCAAAAAAGTTTTATTGGGACAATACAAGGGCTTGTAGAGTTAGAGTATAACACCATTGAAGTTTATAAGGCTGCGATAGAAAGCTTAGGAAGCCTTGAATATAGGGATAAGTTTTATGAATTTAAGGGTAACCATAAAAGGCATGTTGAAGAGCTCTCTGCTTTTTTAGCAAGGTTTAATGAAAAAGCTCCTACTAGTCCTAATAATACAAAACATTTATTGGCCAAGGGAAGAGTTAAATTAGCTTCTATTTTTGGTGATGAGAACATCCTAAGCGCAATACTAAGCAATGAAGAAGATGCCGTTACTGCTTATGAAAGAATTAATCCTAGAGCAGCAAATAATAATAAAATGGACAAGATAATACTAAGAGCTCTCGAAGATGAAAGAAGGCATACAGATTGGATACAAGTAGAACTGGAAAAATATGATTGGATTAGAGCATTAAAGCTTCATCATTGGTGACAATAATTGGTGTATAAGAGAAGGCATGAATAAAAATCTAAGGATTATTGAAAACTAAAAAGAATAGCTTGCCTCACATGATACGCTAATAAATAAGGCTATAGAAAATATAAAGTGCTTACTATTAGCGCAATTATCTGCTTTTTATTTTGTGGATTTTTAACTCCCATAAAAGCCTTAACTAAACTAATCAGTTCTTTTTCACTGGCAAAACCATTTGAACAGAGATAGTTATCACCAAACTTTTCATAAAAATATGTTACAGGTACTTTTAAAAATTTTGCAAGAGCAAACAAGGTGCCGCTTGATATTCTATTTGTTCCATTCTCGTATTTCCCAATTTGCTGCGTACTAACACCAAGTACCTTGCCAATATCCTGCTGATTTAAACCTAGTATCACCCTTCTCATTTTCAACCTTTTGCCGACAAGCTTATCTATATCGTCAGCTTTACCTTTATATTTATCGGACATGATAACTACTCATTCTTAAGCTAAAACATTTTTTTACTTCTTTTGTAATGTCTACACGAACTTTAATCACTCCTTTCTCAGTATGATTCATAGTATTAGTAATTAAAATTCCGAGTAACTGTCTAAACCAAAAATTATCAGCTATACTATAATAACGTGGAATTCTATTCTGGAACTTAAGTATTAACGAAGAATTTCTATTTCTTTCCTGGGGATATTTGGTTTCTTGTCTCACCATTGCAATTAAATCATACTTATTTGACTGGATATTAATTGTATAAGATTTAAGATTTGTAATTGTTGATAACAAATTCACTACTCATTACCACGCTTATTAGAGGATTCATAAATATTCCTTAAATTTGTTCTGTTATTTCCTTTATCCGGTTTAACCTTACTAAGCATAAAGTCGGATAATAAGTATATATTGGTAATTAAACCATTCATTTCATGGAGGATTTTGTCAAGATAGGTAATTTTAAGACTATTCATAAACTCTTTTTTTCTTATCAGGATCACCTGGTTATTGAATATATAAGAATCTGTGTTTATCTAGATATTTATTACAGGCTAATCATGATTCTATAAACAAAGATACCCGTTGTCAACAACCTAGGGTTGATTTTTATGAATCGAGAAGAGCCTAAGGGGTATCAAAAACCTCAAAGCCCGAAGGAATATGCCCAGTATCTAAGGTCTTAGGTTTAGATTCTGAGTTTTGTACTTCTTTCTTTAACTGAATAACTTGAAGAAGTGTCTTACAGCTTTAGAGACAAGAATGGTTCAAGATAGTATTATCCTTACTGAAGATCAATTACGGATTTTAGAAAAACTTAAAAGAGAGAAAGAGGCTCATAGAGAGGTAGAAACAGAGCATCCAAGTGATCTTGTAGCACAAGAATTACTATATAACTACTTTCAGGGTATAG
>JAAFHP010000077.1 GCA_013298405.1 Alphaproteobacteria bacterium
AGAGCTTTTTCCCGGTGTTCAAGTAACGATTGGTCCAGCAATAAAAGATGGTTTCTATTATGATTTTGCAAAAGATACGCCGTTTACTACAGATGATTTAGAGAAAATAGAAGCTAAGATGCGCCAGATAGTGAAGCAAGATGAGCAGTTCATTCGTGAGGAATGGAAGAGAGAGGATGCCATTGAGCTATTTAAAAAAATGGGAGAGTACTATAAAGCCGAAATTATCTCATCCATTCCCCAAGGAGAAACTATCACCTTGTATCGTCAAGGAAGTTTCATAGATTTATGTCGTGGGCCACATTGTCCATCTACTGGAAGAATTAAGCATTTTAAGCTAATGAAAGTAGCTGGTGCATATTGGCGTGGTGATAGCAATAATGAGATGCTACAGAGGATATATGGAACAGCATGGGCTACGAAAGAGCAGCTTGAGCAGCATTTGTACAATATTGAAGAGGCTGAAAAGAGGGACCATAGGAAGCTTGGTAGAGATTTAGGGCTGTTTCACCTTCAAGAAGAAGCTCAAGGAATGGCTTTTTGGCATGAAAAAGGTTGGAATTTATATAGAACAATTGAGTCGTATATAAGAAAAAAGATTCAAAAAGCTGGTTATTTCGAAGTAAAAACTCCTATGCTTGTGGATAGGAAGTTATGGGAAGCTTCGGGGCACTGGGAAAAGTTTAGAGAAAATATGTTTACTGTCGAAACAGAAGAAAGAACATATGCTCTAAAGCCGATGAGTTGCCCATGTCATGTACAGATTTTTAATAATGGTACAAAAAGTTATAGAGATTTACCTCTTAGAATGGCTGAATTTGGTTCTTGCCATAGAAATGAATCTTCAGGAGGGCTTCATGGATTGCTCAGAGTAAGAAACTTTGTTCAGGATGATGCGCATATTTTCTGCACTGAAGAGCAAATTAATTCAGAAACAGTTGCGTTTTGTAAAAGTCTACAAGAAGTATATAGCGATTTTGGTTTTAAGAAAATTCAAGTTAAGTTCTCAGATAGGCCAGAAACAAGAGCTGGTGATGATTCGGTGTGGGATAAAGCCGAAGCTGCTCTTAAGAATGCTATTATTGAAGCTGGTTTGCAGTATGAGATGAATCCAGGTGAAGGAGCATTCTATGGTCCTAAGCTTGAATTTGTCCTAACTGATGCAATGGGAAGAGATTGGCAGTGTGGTACATTTCAAGTGGATTTTGTTTTACCACAGCGTTTGGGGGCCCAGTATGTATCTCAGGGCGGTGAAAAGAGGATTCCAGTTATGCTTCATAGAGCGATTATAGGAACATTTGAACGATTTATTGGTATTTTGATTGAAGAATATGCTGGTAAATTTCCAGTGTGGCTTGCTCCAATTCAGGTTGCATTAGTTGGGATAACTAATGATCAAGATGAGTATTTGCAGGCATTACACTATAAATTAGTCGATGCTGGCGTGCGATCTGAACTTGACATTTCAAGGGAAAAAGTCAATTATAAGATACGAAATTTCTCAAGTTTAAAGGTGCCGCTAATTGCTGTTGCTGGTCAGAAGGAGCAAGAAGGAGGAACTGTCACCATAAGAAGACTTGGCCTAGAAGAGCAAGAAACAATTAGTATTGAAACGCTAGTTGATATTATTGTTGCGGAAAACAAGAAGTTTTTAGGTTAATTTGAGGTTTTGATTAATTTATGATGGAGAATTATTATAACTGAGGTTTCAAAAAGCAAATTTCCCAAAGCTAATAGGGAAATAAGAGCTGAGCAGGTTCGTCTTATCGATTCAAAAGGACAAATGATTGGAGTTGTGCCTTTACCAAAAGCTCTGCAAATGGCAAATGATGCTGGTCTAGATTTAGTTGAAATTTCACCAAATGCTGAGCCGCCAGTATGTAAGATACTTGATTTTAGTAGGTTCAAGTATGATGCAAAAAAGAAGGTGCAAGAAGCAAAAAAGAAGCAAAAAAAAGTTGCTCTTAAGGAAATGAAATTTAAAGTCAATATTGGCCAAGGGGATCTTGACGTTAAAATCAGAAAAATCAAAGAGTTCCTTGAAGATGGCGATAAAGTTAAACTATCTCTGTGGTTTAAGGGGCGTGAAATAGTTCATAAGGACAAAGGAAAAGAGCTTTTTGATAGAATCTTAGAGAATTTAGGGTCGCTAGCAAAAGTTGAATTTGAGCCCAAGATGGAAGGTAAACAAATAATAATGATTATTAGCGCAAATTCTAATGCAGAGTAAAAGTGCAAGAGTTATTCAGTGTTTATTATCAGCGTCTATTGTAATAGCATTTTTAACAAATTCTAATGTTGCTTGTGCAGCAAAATCACGCAAAAGCCCGCTTAGGAGCTTTGGTGATTATGCACAAGTAATTAACCCTATAATTGCTGGAGCGCTGGCATCGCAAGAAAAAGGCTTTGGTCATTACGCAGTGATTTATGGTGAGACTTTTGTTTCTATGCATGCATTTAAATTGCTTGCTAATAGTAATAAGTGGCAAGTAAGTAAAAGACCAACAATTGAGGGCAAAAAAGATAGGTATGATGGCATGCCATCTGGGCATACAGCGTCAGCTTGGATTGCTGCATCTTACATCAGAACATTTTCTGAAGATTACAAATATTTATCTATACCTTTATATATAACTGCTGCTGCTACTGGTTACAGTAGAGTATATGCTAAAGAACATACTACAGGGCAGGTAATTGCTGGAGCAGCGCTAGCTGAGCTTGTTACTTTTATCAATAGTAAGCTTGATTGGAGCAATGAATACAGGGCGACTACATTTTACTTTGGCGGGGATGAATATAGTGCTAGCTTCAGATTTAATTTCTAGGGCAGATGGTTGCCAATTTGATAGACATAATAATGTTTAATGCTACTATTAGCATTCACTATTGATTATTACCAATGATTGCAGAAGAAGTAAATATAGAAAATGTTGATTTTGGTGACGCTATTTCCGAGCGCTACCTTGCCTATGCATTATCAACAATAATGTCAAGGTCTCTACCAGATGTTAGAGATGGCCTAAAGCCAGTGCACAGGAGATTGCTTTATGCCATGCTGAAATTAAAGCTTGATCCAGACTCAGGATATAAAAAATGTGCAAGAGTTGTCGGTGATGTTATAGGTAAATACCATCCGCATGGTGATGTTGCAGTGTACGAAACCCTCGTAAGACTAGCGCAGAATTTTTCACTTCGTTATCCACTTATTGATGGCCAAGGCAATTTTGGTTCAATCGATGGAGATAATGCTGCAGCAATGAGATATACAGAGTCAAAAATGACTCCTATTTGTACATTGCTTATGGAGGAAATAGATAAAGATACAGTTGATTTTCGCTATACTTATGATGATTCAGACACGGAACCAGTATTGCTACCTGCGCAATTTCCTAATTTGCTTGTAAATGGTTCTGAAGGTATTGCAGTAGGTATGGCTACTAGTATTCCACCTCATAATCTGCATGAGCTTTGTGATGCTCTCATATACATGATTGATAATAAAGAAACGAAGTGTGAAGATATATTGCAGTTTATAAAAGGCCCTGATTTTCCAACTGGTGGAATAATTGTTGATAATAGAGAAGCAATTCAGCAAACCTATTTATCTGGCAAAGGTAGTTTTAGAGTAAGAGCAAAGTGGAGCAAAGAGAATCTTAGTCACGGCTTATATCAAATTATAATTACAGAAATACCTTATCAGGTACAAAAATCTAGATTAATTGAGCAAATTGCAACGCTACTCAATGATAAAAAACTACCCCTTGTCGGTAATATACGGGATGAATCAGATGAGAATATAAGAGTTGTTATTGAGCCAAAGGGACGAAATTGCTCAGCTGAAATTGTTATGGAATCCCTTTTTAAGCTCTCTGAGCTTGAATCTAGGTTTCATTTAAACATGAACGTCCTGAGTTCACTTGGTGTTCCAAGGGTGATGAACTTACATGAAGTGCTAAAAGAATTCTTAGAATTCAGGAAAGAAGTTACAATCAGGAAGACGAAGTTTGAGCTGTCGAATATTGATCATCGTCTAGAAATTCTAGTAGCTCTTAAAATAGCATACTTAAATATTGACGAAGTAATTAAAATAATTCGTGAAGAAGATGAGCCTAAGAAAGTTCTAATGTTTCGGTTTACACTCAATGATAATCAGGCAGAAGCGATTCTTAACCTCAAGCTTAGATCTTTAAGAAAGTTGGAAGAACAAGAAATAATATCAGAAAATGCAGCTCTGCTAAAAAGGCGGAGTGAGTTAAGTATGATCCTTGATAAATCAGATTATCTTTGGAAATATATCAAGAAGGATATTCTTAATATTCAAAAGAAATTTGGTAGTGAAACCGTGATTGGGGTACGCCGTACAAATTTTGAAGAATCTCAAACAGTTACGCAAGTGATCGATATAACCGCTTTTATTGAGAAAGAACCTATTACCATTATCTGCTCTAAAATGGGTTGGATAAGGTCTATGAAGGGACATAATCTTGACTTATTAACGGTGAAGTTTAAGGAAGGAGATTCTGAAGCTTTTATTGTTGAGTCATATACGACAAGTAGTATTCTTATATGTTCTACTGGCGGCAAATTCTTTACAGTACTCGGAGATAATTTTGCTAAAGGCAAAGGGCAAGGTGAGTCAATCAAATTGATGATAGATATTGATAACTACGATGTAACAAACATCATTCCCTACGTGAGAGGACAGAAATTATTTTTAGCGTCATCTAATGGTAAGGGTTTCTTAGTCAATAGTGATGATGCACTAGCTTCAACTAAAAACGGCAAGCAAATAATGAATCTAGCGTCGGGCGCGAATTGCGTTGTTTGCACTACGTTAGATGGAGACATGGTAGCGGTTGTGGGGACCAATAGAAAATTACTAGTATTTGCTGCCAGTGAAATTCCTGAGATGAAGAGAGGCCAAGGCGTGGCTTTACAAAAATATAAAGATGCGCACCTATCTGACGCCAAAATTTTTGATTCTAATATTGGTTTATCTTGGGGTATTGGATCACGCATTAGGCTTGAAAAAGACATAATGTCGTGGCGGGCAAAGCGCGGTGTTATAGGAAAAATACCTCCAGTTGGATTTCCTAAGAACAATAAATTTAACTAACTTATATTAGCAGTTTATAATCTATGATTGTTATTCAATCAAAAGGATTATATGCGCTGGTTATTTTATACTATTTCTATTATTGGGTCATTGTGCATCTTTGTTATTTATCAATTTTGGCCACCCATTAGCTATTTATTATACATTCTTATTCCTTACATACTTATAGGGTTACGCGATATTTTCTCAACCAGGCATACAGTGCTTAGAAATTATCCAGTAATTGGTCATTTAAGATACTTGTTTGAATCAATTAGGCCAGAAATTCAGCAGTATTTTGTTGAATCAGATAGTAGTGGCACGCCTTATTCAAGGGAAATTAGATCTTTAGTATACCAAAAAGCTAAAGGTGTAACTGAAACAATAGCTTTTGGTACTAAAAATGACATTACAAGTATTGGATATGTTTTTTCTTATCACTCTCTTGCTCCAAAACATGTCGTACCAAATAGTACTAGAATCATTATAGGCGGCAAAGATTGTACAAGGCCTTATAATTCATCTAGGATGAATGTATCAGGTATGAGTTTTGGAGCAATTAGCCCGAATGCCATAAGAGCGCTTAATAAAGGTGCGAAAATGGGTAATTTTTGTCAGAGTACAGGTGAGGGTGGAGTGAGCCCCTATCACCTAGAACATGGTGGTGATTTGGTTTGGCAAATCGGCACTGGCTATTTTGGTTGTCGCTATAAAGATGGCACTTTTAACCAAGATGCTTTTGCTGAAGTGGTGGGTACAAATGATGTCATAAAAATGATTGAAATTAAACTATCGCAAGGAGCAAAGCCAGCCCATGGCGGTATCTTGCCTGCATCTAAGGTGAATGAAGAAATAGCAAAAATAAGGATGCTTGAACCACATAAAGACGCAATTTCTCCGCCAGGCCATTCTGCATTTTCTAGTCCAATTGAATTTATGCATTTCATTGCTAAACTTCGCCAAATCTCTGATGGAAGGCCAATTGGATTTAAA
>JAAFHP010000080.1 GCA_013298405.1 Alphaproteobacteria bacterium
AAAATCTGTAATGGTAAATAATAGCTTTTTATCTTCAATATGCTTGATTGTTCCTTGTTTTACAAGTCCTCCAATCCTCGCTTTTTTCTTTATATCTTTGATTTTGTCTATTTCAGACGGTGGGTAGAAGAAAACTATATTGTCAGTTAAATTAGATAAAATAATATACACGCCTAGTGAGCATATTCCTAAAAGTAGGAATATAAACAAAAATCTATTTTTTTTCTTTTTTACGAACACAGTATTTGTAGTCTATAAAGTTCTTCATCAAGAGAGCAAGCAATATAACAAAGGTAATAATATAAGATACTGTAAGATAACTACTCATATTCTAGAATGTAATTATTTTTTTCTTTGTTGCTTGACAGGTTCTTCTTCTTGGTCAATAGGTTTTTGCTTAGCAAGTTCAATCGACAAATCCCTTGCTTTTGTAGGGTTCATAGCTGCAATAATAGGGGCAACCTTTACCTCTTTCATATTACTTACAACTTTTAGTAAAACTGGCATTTCTAGCTCATCAAAAATCTTTGCAGCTTCCTTTGGCTTCATAGTTTCATAAATTTTAACGAGACTTAAGATTTTACCTTGTTCTTTTTGGTCATACTGTTTCATTAGCCCTTCAAGCTGAGACTGTAATCCTTTCAGTTCAGTAACTTTTTGATCCAATTTATTTTCCGTGGCTTTTAGAAGTTGTTCCCTGGTATTAATATCTTTCTTTTCTTTATCCAAAGTTTCCCTTCTTTTAGAAAGCTCTTTAAGTAAATCGATCTCTGATCTTGATAAATTATCTAAATCTGATTTTGGTTGAACTTTTCCTGGGTTATTGGCTATCACCGCACCCTGGCTAGCTTCTTCTTTTTGGGGTGCTTCACCTTGGTTTTTTGGTTTAGAATGTTCTTCAGAGTTTGTTGTTTGTGTTACAGCTGTAGGCGCTGTATCTCCTGTTTCTTCAGGTTTACTGGATGATTTTGCATAGGCGCTATCAATCAACACAGAAGAGGTATTAGTATTGGATGAGTATGTAGTTTGTTCTTGGATACGACCAAACAAAACCGATGCCTTAGCAAATAATGTAAGGATAAGTAGTATTAATATAGGAGAAAAGAAACTAGCTTTCATTATTTTTTAGCATTTATTTTTCTTAACGTATCATAATAGTTCATCTGACTCAAGCTAACAGGTTCATCATTCTTCTTGCTGACGATACTTTGTATAAAATTCTTGAGTTGATTAGTATATTTCGATTCAGAGGCTGATTCTTTCAATGGAGCGAAATCGTCTTCATTAAATTTTCCTTTGGCTTTCATATTAACTTTAGGCTCAAATGACGAATCAGAATATTCTGAAATTAATTTAATTTGCTCATTAAGTTTTTCAGCCATTTCAACAGCCATCATGTTCATAGTAGCTAATTCTGATGAAGCCTCTTTTGCTTCGTCTACAACTGCTTTGATTTCATTGCTGGTGACTTTGCTCAGTTCACTCATTTCATTGACGTTATTCTCTGCCTTCACAATTGAAGCATTGAGCTCTTTGATCATTCTTGCGAATTCTATCCGACTATTTTGTAAGTCTTGAATTCTTCTGTTAAGCATCCAGCAATAGCCAACACAAACCATAATCATCATCAGTAATAATAAATCTAGAAATAACATAATTTTTACTCTTCAAAAAAATTTTTTAAATTAATAGCTACTTTGTTTTCCACCTTACCAATTTTGCCAGTAAAAAGAGCTATAGGGCCAGATCTTACAATCACGTCTTTATCTTTGGGATGATCTAGCACTAAAGTATCACCAATCTTGAGTTTTGCTATTTCTTCAACTGTAGAAATTTTATTAGTAATAACTGCTTCTACTTTTAAATTGACGCCTTTAATACTTTCCGCAATCATACGCTCCCATTCTTGATCTGATCCAAATTTATCCCCTAAAAACACTTGTTGCATTTGCTCTTTGATTGGTTCAATGGTTTTATAAGGTAGAATAACATCAACATATTTGACCTGCTCATCAATCTCAATTTTTAGCTTCAGAGTAATAACAGCATCTCCTGGTCTTGCTATAGTAACAAAATTAGGATTACTTTCAAGTCTTTCAAAATTAAATGTAGTCGGAGTAATTTGATCAAAAGCATGACTTAACTCATTAAGTACTAGCTCGGCAATTTGTCTTGTAAGCCCTTGTTCAATTGAAGTGAGTATTCTTTCAGGGTCGTTAGGTAATGCTTGCGATATATTTTTTTTACCCCCTAACAGAAGATCAACAAACGAGAAAATCATATTATTTTCTAATATCAGCAAACCAAAGTTTTCCCACTCTACTGCTCTAAACACCACAATTGATATTGGGTTTTTAAAGTTGTCAAAAAAACCAGCGAACCTTAGTGACTTGTGTTCTTCGATTGTCACTTCAACTGGTTCGGATGTTAGGTTTCTTAAGGCAGTGCTCAATTGTCTGATAAACTTTTCAAATATTATCTCAAGCATTGGCAGTTTGTCATAGGACTGCAATGATTGTTCAAGTACCGCCTTTATGCCAGTTGAATTGGTTTCAACTCGAGGGGCTTTTTTATTTGAATCTGTTTTGTTTTCCTTTGTCATCTTTAATTGATTAATAACACTTAATTAACCGTTATTTCTTGAAATAATACTTCTTTAACTGCAATAGGAGCTGCTATTTTATTGATTCTTTTTGTAATTTCCTCTTTTAAGTATAGTGTGTTATTCGAACTGTTAAAGTCAGTAGCCCTTAAGCTCCTTAGGAAGGTAATTAAAGAATCTTTTATCAGCGGCATTTTTGTTAATAAAACTTTGCTCTCTTCTTCGGTATGAAGTCTAATTGTTAAATCTAATCTTAAATATTCCTTCTTTGGTCCTGATGGTGCAAGTCCAACTGTTATTGGGTCTATATCGAGATAAGTGTTTGACTCAAGAGTAGCCTGCTCTGCGGATTTTGGTTGCTTTACTTCTTCTGTAGATTGATGTTTACCTTTGATAACAAAAAGGAAAAAGAAAATTGCAGCTGCAAGAGCAATTACGATAGGAGCAGCAATAATCAAAGCTTTTTTGATTTTCTTCTTCTTTGCTTCTTTATCAGAACTACTGTTGGCTTCGGACGGTGTTAATGGTTCTTCGTCTAATTCTTTGCTCATTTGTAATTATTTTGTTGAATTTGTTAACAATTTGCAGTACTTTTATCACAAAACTATGTAGTACAAAATACATTAGTTTAGAAAATTATGCTACTAAAATCTCTCTAATTACTATGCTGAAAGAGAAAAGCATCATAAAATCTAATCTTTAAGACTATATAGCATAAATAAATATAAATATTATTATATGGTGCGTGAATCAATAAATAAACTAACTTTGCGATTTTGTTTATTTTTGCTGACACAGTTGTTTGTTTTTAACAATGTAGCTTTTGCAAATAACTCCTCATACATTACTTTATCTGGACAAATTGCAAGAAAAAGACAACTGGAAGTTATTGCAAATAATGTAGCTAATGCAAATACGGTAGGTTTTGAGCAGGATAACCTAGTTTTTAGAGCGGTAGATGTAAAACAAAATTCTCGCAGAGCGAACTCATTTGCTTGGACAGAAACGACGTATAGAAGTGGTGATCCTGGAGCTTTAAAGGTGACAAACAGACCAACTGATCTTGCAATAGTGAGTAAAGGATACTTTAAATTAGCCACACCAAGAGGTTTTAGGTACACTTTAGATGGTGCTTTTATGGTGAATAATCAGGGAATACTCGTGAGTGCTGCTGGTTTTCCTTTAATGACACCTGATAATACTGCAATTGAGATAGCTGTTGATTATAAAGAAATCCAAATTGGTAGTGCAGGTGCAGTATTTGTTGATGGTGACGAAATAGCGCAAGTTGGAATCTTTGATTTTGACACAAAAGATCCAATAATAAAGGAAGGCGGTAATTTGTATGCGATACAAGGTGCCGATATTTCACTAGAGGAATTTACATTAGTTTCTGGTTCATTAAGAGAATCGAATGTTAATTCAGCATTGGCTATGGCACAAATGGTTGAAATGCAAAGATCATATGGTATAGTAACTGATATGATGTCTAATATTGCAGATTTAGAGAAATCTGCTGTTAGTAAATTAACTAAATAAGCGAGGTATGATATGACATCAATAGCCATGAGTGCAGCAGTAACCGGAGCACAAGCTCAGCAATTAAGAATCGATACGATCGCTGGTAACGTTGCTAATGTTAATACTACCGGCTACAAAAGGTTGGAAACTTCATTCTCTGATTTATTTTATATCAATTTACGCAAAGCTGGAATTTTAGAGAATGCTGAAGCTTCTCCAAGGCCGATTGGCGTACAAGTAGGAATGGGTACAAAAATACTAGGTACATATAGAAATATGGCGCAAGGTCCACTTACTCAGACTTCTCATCCTCTAGATATAGCCCTAACTGGCCCAGGCTATTTTGCAATAGCATTACCAAATGGCAGAACTGGTTACACAAGAGCAGGGGCCTTTCAAAGGGATCCTAATACTGGCAACATGGTTACTCCCGATGGATATTCATTAGATACAGCTATTAGCATACCGGCGAATGTTGCTACTGAAAATGTACAGATTTCAGAAAGCGGTCTTGTAACGGCGCAAGATCCAGATAACCCAGCTGTGCTTATTGAAATTGGACAACTAGAAATTTTTACTTTCCCAAATGATGCTGGTCTTGAAGCGATTGGGAACAATATGTTAATTCAAACAACTGCGTCTGGTGAGCCGCTTGCGGTCGATGATACTTCTAATAAATTTAAACAAAAGTTTCTTGAAGGCTCTAATGTTGTTGCTGTTGAAGAATTAACAAAACTAATTGAAGCTCAAAGAGCTTATGAATTAAACACTAGGGTAATCTCAACTCAAGATAGTATTCTAGAAAGCACGAATAAAATATAGTGATTTTTGGGTGTTTTCTTAATACATGGTCTTTTATTTAAACTAAATTCTGAGAATAATTGTGCTAAAAAATAAGTTGTTAGTTGCTTTGATTATACTCTTTAGCTTTTGTGGGAAAGCTGAAGGTGATAGTTTTATTATAGACAATATTAATAAATTGCTTCGTGATAAGATCATTGACCAAAGAGTGGTGATTGAACCTGAGTTTTCTTCTAATTCAAAGCTAGATAGTATAAAGTCAAAACAAGATAAAATTGATTCTATAGACTTGCAGGAATTCAACGCTAAGGATTCTACATTTAGAGTTTTAGTTCATTATACTGATGGAAAAAGTGATTCTTTGGCTGGTAAATATAAATGTTTTGTAATGGTGCCAATTGCTGCAAAATATATTAAATTTGGAGACATTATTCAGCAATCAGATATAACTACACAAAAAGTACTGGCTGGCGATGTAGAAAAAGAGCATGCGTCCGAAATGGCTCAAGTTGTTGGTATGCAAGCAAAAAAGTATATTGCCGTTGGAAAAATGATAAAAATAGCTGAAATAGCTAGCCCTAATGTAATCAAACCTAACGATCCAGTAAATGTTGTATACTCATGTGGTCCAATTAGCTTAAAAACAGTTGGCGTGGCTATGGGCAGTGGGGCGGTTGGAGATATGCTAAAAGTAAAAAACGAATCCTCTGGAGCGATTTTACTAGGACAGATAATTAATAAAAATACTGTAAAAGTTGGTGGAGATAATGAATAAATTAATTCTGTGTTTTATTGCCTTGTTATTCACTACTTCTTGTACAGAGACAGTTGAGAAATTAAAAAGGGTTGGAAAAGCCCCTGAATTTAGGAATATAGATATACCTACAGTAGAAGAAGATGAAGAAGATGTTGAAAGAAGGCAAGCAAAGCATGAATCTCAGCATGTGCATATGAGAAAAACAAATTCCCTATGGCAACCTGGTTCTACAACATTTTTTAGGGACAGTAGAGCCTGGAGA
>JAAFHP010000078.1 GCA_013298405.1 Alphaproteobacteria bacterium
GTGGTTCAACTGAGGAAAGCGCTAAATCACAAGCATCAGTTGCAGCTGTGGTTCCTTTAATGCTTATAATTGTGATAACTATTTTAATGGTGCAATTACAGAGTATACAACGTGTTATTTTAGTATTAAGTGTGGTACCTCTAGGTTTGATAGGAGTAGTGGCCATACTATTAATAGCTGATAAACCATTAGGATTTGTTGCTATTCTGGGAATAATTGCTCTTGTTGGTATGATTGCACGTAATTCTGTGATCATTATAGACCAAATAGAAACTGAAATTGCCCGTGGCTTGTCTCAGTGGAATGCTGTTGTAACTGCTACTACTCACCGTTTCCGACCAGTAATTTTAACTGCTGCGGCTGCAATTCTAGGAATGATACCAATTGCTCCTACAGTATTTTGGGGACCAATGGCTTATGCAATTATGGGAGGTCTTGCTGTAGCAACCGTGCTAACCTTAGTATTTTTACCAGCATTGTATTGTATGTGGTTTAAGGTTAGCGAGTGAGCCTGTAATTAATAAGTATAAAACAATTCGTAAAAAGCACTTTTCATAATGATGTATCAATTTGGGGCTGATTATTGTACGATCAAAAGCTATGAATGATGTAAATTTTTGATAAATTTATGGCTAAGAAACAAGAGGATGTTCAAGCTTTTCCAGAAAATTATGCCCAGGTCCGAGCTAAGATCATCGATGGCACAGTAAGTCAACAGGAATTATCAAACCTTTATGACCATTATGCTGCAATAAAGGGTTTTACTCAAAAAGCTAATGGTATAGGAAGTTTGATTGATGATTTGCATAAAAATGAGCCAAAAATTACTGCAGACAACTACCATGATTTAGCCTCTAAGTTAGTGGAAGTAGAAAAGGCAAAAGTGATGGAGGCTGTTCCTGTTAATGAAGCAGAGCCAGATAAGGAATTAACTAACAAATCAAGAAGAACAGCAGAATTTTTTAGAAATACTTCACTGTCAAAACTTGTGGTGTTAGATGAATCCAAAAGAAATAATTTTTGCCGGGATATTTATGAAGATATAGCTGCGGGGCAGAATGACGTAGCTAAGCAAAAGTTAAGTGCTCTTGAAGTGCCAAGTTTTCTCAAAGATCACTATTCTTCAATAAAAGAGTTCTATAAGGAGAATGGCAAGGAAATTGGAGCAGCAAGGAATATGGTGTTTCATATAATTTCAACTTCAATCACTTCTTTTGCCGAAGAAGCTTCAAGGAGTACTGGCGGTAATGAACGTAATGATGTGCCAAAGGCTGCAAAAGGTCTTCTTGAAGAAGTATACGGAAGAGGTAATGACCCTAAGCTTCAGCCCTTAATGGATAAAATTTCTGGTAAAGGAGGGCCAGCTGCCCCAAAAATGGGAGTTGAAAAAACTGGAGAGCCCATTATATCAGAACAACCGCAACCACAAAAGAAAGTAATATTTGATCTTCCAAAAAATACAATTCATGAGGGCCCAAGTCATGAATCTCCAAGCACGCCATCTTCTAAGGCTGAGTCGGTAGAAAAACCGCAAAAAAAAGGATTTGTAGAATGGTTTGTTGAAAAGGTAAAAAACCTTTTAGGTAAAAAGGATAATTCTATGCCGGTAGAAAAAACTACTGGCGCTACCCAGGAACAAAATGTGCCCAGTACTAGAAAAAGAGGTGCAGAAGTAGTTGAGCGGCCAGAGTTAGTGGGGCCTGCGCTAAAACCAAGAGAGTTGCAACCAGTACGGAAAAGAGCTAATGCTATGGATAAGGCTCGAGCAGAAGAAATTGGTAAAATAGCAAAAAGTACACAACCAAAACCTAAACTAGAAGGACAAAAGCAACAAGCTAAACAACGGGTTCAAGACAGTGGGATGGCAAGAAAGTGATTAAATCGATTGATTCAAAACAATTAAAAAGCAAGCTTGAGAATGGTCAAGTAATTTTAATTGATGTTAGAGAGCGTAATGAATTCAAAAGTGAACATATAGAAAGTGCAATTAATATTCCTTTATCGCAGTTTCATGAAATCAATGATATCACACTTGCCAATAATAAAATATTAGTCATGCAATGCAGGATTGGTGCTAGATCTATGAGAGCTTGCCAGCTCTTGCAGGAACTCAATTTTACCGATGAAGTATGGAATTTAGAAGGCGGAATTGAAGCGTGGCAAGCCCAAGGATATTTGGTTATAAAATAAGTTTTTATCAGTTATTATATATCAAGAGCTGATCTGTATAATTCAAGCATAGATTCTTGCTCAGCAAGTGAATCCCTGTCCAACTTTTTAAGCTTTAGTACCTGCTTCATTGTTTTTATATCAAACCCTGATGATTTTGCCTCATCAAATACTTGCTTTATATCACTAGCAATGTCCGCTTTATCTTGCTGCAATCTTTCTATTCTACTGATAAATTGTTTAAGTTGTTCTGTCGCTATTACTGTCATAATTTTCTCTTTTTTCTCTAATATACATATTTTTTTTAAAATGATAACAAAATTCAAAAAATTACTTGTACGGTTGATGTTGGTTGAATATAATCAACCTATAGTTTATTAATTATAGGTTGATTTAGTGATGTATGGAATACCGTACTAGTTTATATTTAGTAGTTATATCAGGTGTTATAATCATTCTAACATGGCTAATTATCAGAATGATTAAGTACCACAAATCCCTTGAAGAAAAAGATGTTCAATTAGTACAATTTTATCTTGATAGTAAATTTCTTTATGAAAGTCTTGTAGATGGTCTCAACACTCCGAGTCCAACTGTATTTTGCAGCTGGTTAATAAAAAAAATTAAAGAGTATTACAACCTAGAGGATTTAATTATTGTTGATTCTATTAGTATGCCTTACGGAGAAAATAACACTGTTCTTCGGAATGAAATTTTTGAATTTATAAAAGAAAACTCAAGAAAGATATACTCAGCAATTGACGATCACAGGCTGTCTAGGTTCGTATGTAAAACTAAAAATAGGCAATATCATATTTACGTTTCTAGAATCGTCTCGCAAGAAGAAAGTGATGGGTTGATAGTATGTGTTGAAAATGCTCCTTCTTTGCTTAGTAGACAAGAAAAATTAAGTCTTGAAAATATCATTAATTTGCTAAAAACCAGGTTATTATTTGGTTAAATCAATTAAAAATAATCTTTAACATCCGCTATATTTGACTATGAAATATATTAGTGTAGATTGTTTTTAAGTATAAAATACAACTTGGCTAATATGAATGAATTGTCAAATACTCAGTTGGGGAAAGCTACTGCCTATATCGACACGTACAGCCCTGACCTTTTATTGGGCATTCCAAGAACAATTGCTCGGAAAGAAATTGGCTTGACAACCGAAGATACTCCTTTTCATGGGTATGACTTCTGGAACTGTTATGAATTATCTTGGTTAAATTTTTTAGGTAAACCGTGCGCTGCTCTTTTGAGTTTTATTGTTCCTTTTGACTCGGAGTTAATATCTGAATCAAAATCAGTAAAACTGTACTTAAATTCTTTTAATAACACACGAATGATTAATAAGGATCAGGTGCTAAATACAATCACTACCGATTTATCAAATGTGGTTAAATCTCCAGTCAAAGCTGAAATAAAGGAGATAAATAATTTGTCAGGAAGTAAAATCCTGAGCTTTTCTGGTTTATGCATTGATGATCTTGAAATAGAAATCAATGAGTATAAAGTTAACGCTAATCTTCTTAAACTTGAAGGTCAGAATAAGATTGTAGAAGAATGTTTATATTCTAATTTATTAAAATCAAATTGTTTAATTACCAATCAACCTGATTGGGCAACTATTCAAATTAAGTATACAGGACAAAAAATTAATCATGAATCACTGCTAAAATACATTGTTTCATTTAGAAATCACAACGAATTTCATGAGCAATGTGTTGAAAGAGTATTTTGTGATATTATGAGAATATGCAAACCGATTGAATTAGAGGTTTTTGCGAAATACACCCGGCGTGGGGGAATTGATATTAGCCCATATAGGACAAATAAAATCATTGAAGACACAGAAGTGTATAAATATAGAGATGTTAGACAATAAATAGAATTGTAGAAAATTAAATATACTTTTAGTATAATTAAGTAATTGATCATTCTTCTTTACAGCAAAACCGAGAGGGTAGTTATGAGTGAAAGTAAAAAAAATCCAAAAGAACTAAAGTCTAGTAAAACTAAGCCATCTTCAAAAAAAGATAATGTTTTTAATGACTCATGGAAGAAAGTTATTGGTGGCACAGTATTAGATCATGACTTTGCAGAAGATGTAAAGGAAGGTGTAAACAAATTTATACACTCTGCAAATGATTCTCTAAATGCTGCAATGCATAGCGGTACTGATAACGCAACTTATACGAACAAGCTAATGCAGAACCTATCAGACAATATAAATGGCTCACTTGAAACAAATATTCATTTAGGCCAAGAGTGCCTGAAATGTAGACACGCCGTAGATTTTATTGAAATTCAAAAGAAATTCTTTGAACATAATTTCAAAACTAGTCTTAGAACTTTCACCGATTTGGTTCATGATGTGCAACAACTGGCCAATCATAATATTAAAAATTCTTCTAAAACTTTTAAATAACTAGTTTGTGCTTTCTTTAGCGAGGATTATAGTTGATTTTGTATTTTCTCTAGTCAATTCACTTAATAAACAATTAGTACAACTATTGCTTATGAGTGGTCAGGTTCAATCTAGCCACCCCAGCTTATTCCGTCATCTACTGTAAGAATAGAACCGGTACATATCGTGATGCTTTGTTTGATGCCAAATATAACAATATCCCATCTAAGTTGAATAAATCAGACGTAATTATACCTCAATAGTTTCCTTTTCATTTACACTAAGCAGCTCCTGCGTGATTTCGTCCTTTATTTTACCATAATACTTACCTTGACTAAGATTTTGAAGCGGCAAAAACAAATTATTTGGCAATTTAGTAAGCGAAAACCAATCCCAATACTCCACTTTTTCTGATTCAAGATTCACTAATTTTTCCTCGTTTTTGCAATATGTTTTTAGAAATATGGACACATAATGCTTTGATGATTCAAGAAAGTGATCATTTGTAATAGCAATAAATTCAAGGTCATCTATCACCAAACCAACTTCTTCTTTTGCTTCTCTGATTGCGCATTGCTCAATGCTTTCACCAAATTCGAGGTGTCCTCCTGGAGGGCCATAAGAAAATTGTCCATGTGCTGATTTTCTTTTTCCTAGTAATAGCTGGTTTTTAGAGTTAAAAATTAAAACACCGATACCTACTCTTGGAACATTATGCATACTTAAGACCTTATTTAAGATAATGATATTTTATAGCATTATGTTGATTTGAAAATAATTATTATCTATAACTGAAGCTTTCTTAAATCATCACACAAATTGGATTTATGATCAAGATACTCACTTTTATTTGCTGTCTCTGTTTTAGTTTTCTTTCTATGGCCGAAAGTAACCACCTAGCAAAATTAAGTACTTTTATTAGCGAATTGGAATCACAACAAAGCTCCGTACAAGGAGCAGCTGTTGCAATTATTATTGATGGAGAAATTGTATATAAAAAGTCTTTTGGTTACAAAGATCCAGAAAAAACAATGCCAATTAATAATGATACTCTATTTGCTCTAGCATCAACTTCAAAACCTATTATCTCAACCGCAATCAGTTTGCTAGTATCTCAAGGTAAAATAGATTTTAATGACAAAGTAAAACTTACTTTTCTAAAATCTAGCATGTCAATAGCTAATTTCTTAAGCCATACAACGGGATATAAAGTAACAGGTAATTCCCAAATTGAGTCAGGAAATGATAAAGAAAAACTAATTAATTTTATCAAGCAGACAAACCAAGAATGTAATCCTGGCAAGTGCTATAAGTATAGCAACTTAATGTACAGCTTTATTGATGATGCTTTAAAAGCCAAAGGATATAGTATAAAAA
>JAAFHP010000008.1:0-24478 GCA_013298405.1 Alphaproteobacteria bacterium
TACCAATTGAAACTAGTGTTTGAATAATGAGATTATTTTCAAAATTTATGCGATCCAGTCCTGATGAAGGAAGTCCGTTTTCTTCCAAAGCTTTTATAACTTCAGCTGTTAGCTGATCTCTTCTTCGAAATAATATCATAAAATCTTCCGGAGAGATGACTTTACTTGTTGCAGCCAAAACAATTTTGCTATCTAAGAGTTTTTTAATATAATTACTGATAGAACGTGCAAGTGTTGTTTTTGCGGATTCAATATTAGTTTGCTCCTGCATTATGGGCCAAAACTCTTCAGTGGTTTTTTCTGTGGTAGAAATTGGCCATAGCTCAACAGAGCCTTCATAATTTCTATGTGAGTTCACCTTCGGTACATTAGGAAATAGAGGGAGTTCGGAGAATACTTGCTGCACGATATCTATTATAGCAGTAGATGACCGGTAGCTTGTTTGTAAAAACACATCTTCAAATGCTTTGCCACTAGAGAGCATTTTTAGTTTTATATACTCATTCATTTTGGCAAAATATGAAACATCAGCACCTTGAAAGCTAAAAATTGACTGCTTCTCATCGCCAACGACAAACACTGTTCTACCAGGGCGCTCTTGCGAACCTGAATAAAACTCCTGAATCAGGGCTTCAATTATTTTCCATTGATAGGGGCTTGTATCTTGTGCTTCATCAACAAGAAGGTGATTTATACCGCCATCTAGTTTGTACAGCACCCAATCTTTGGATGCTTGATCATTAAGAAGATGATATGAGTGTAAAATCAAATCATCGTAATCAAGGAAGCCATTTTTATCTTTATACTCTCTATATTCATGTAGTATCTTTTTTGCTATTAGCGATAATATTTTTGAATGTGTTTCAAATTTAAGAAGTTTTTCCTTTTGGTCCAGTTCGTAAATATGATCTTGGATCAGCTCTAAATCAGAATACAAATTTGAACCAGATTCCGCTACTTTCTTAGTAACAATTCGTTTTTTCTTATCGCCATTTTGAGTTAGGAAAAAATCTTTTAATTGCTTGGGTGACAAGTTAAATCCTGCGATATTTTGTACTAATGCATTGTTCCTAATGGAATCGTAATATGCACTATTAATATTTTGTAGTTGCTTTAGTGTTTTTTGAGATTCGATTGCTATACTATCATAATTGATATCTAAACTGTCAAAGCGCATTTTTTGCTGGATAATTTCTTCTAGTATTTCATCTATTATGGTTTGATGAAAATTTGACCATATATATTCTGTAAGCGTCCTTATGTCATGATGTGCTAATAAATTGGTTTTAATTTGATTTAAGATCTGTGCCGCTTTTGTTTCATCAATTATTTTAAAACTAGGTTTTATGCCAGCTTCAATTGGAAAAGTTTGTAATAATTTCTGACAAAAAGAATGGATGGTATAGATTCCTACTTTCTTTTCTGAAGTTAAATATTTAATATATAAGGATTTGGCAAATTTAATTTCTTCTTTTGTTGGCAATCTACCAAGCATTATTTTTAAACTTAATTGTAGGCTTTCATGGTCAATTTTTGACCAGTGTTCTAGGGCAGAATTAATTCTGTCCTCCATTTCAGTTGCTGCAGCATTTGTAAAAGTAAGACATAGAATCTTATTTGCATCCTCATTAGCAAGAAGCAACCTTAAGACTCTATCAGTTAATATTTTGGTTTTACCTGTGCCAGCAGATGCCAACACCCAAGTAGAAAGTGATGGATCAGAGGCTTTATGTTGCAGTTGGTTCATGATAAATTGCTAGGATTGTCAAAATAACAATACACTATTTTTAACGGCTGACTAAGTAGTTTGATACAAATGATACTAAGTGCAATATTAAAGATAGGTTAAATAATCAAAAAGTTGTCAAAGATCAAGCTACTATATTACCATAAGTAGCAACATAATACATAATTTGGTATCTTAAGATGAAAGCACTAAAAAAAGTAACTTTGTTATTAGCAAGTGTCGTTATTCCATTCTCAGCTTTTGCTGCAAGCGAAAGAACTACTACAGGCACGCCCGCAACTATTGGTAGCAATAATGGACTTGGTACATTTGATCCTAGTGATAGCATCAAATTAGGAGGGGCACACGATTTAATTTCAAATCCTGGGATTCTTGTAGTTGGAGCGATCAATGTAAATGGTAATAGCAATAAGTTACTATCTATTTCTAATACTATGAGTGTCGGTTCAATAGGTGATTCAACGAATTCTGGGGCCATAGATTTAAAATTGACTGGTGCTGCTGATATAACTTTCACAGGTATTAGTTCAGGTGGCTCAGCTGTTGGAATAAATGATTATTCTGCACTAGGACAATTTAATTTTAATGGATTTGATAGGACATTATACATTAGTGCGACTGCTCCTGTGGAGTTCAGTGGTAGTTTTACTGGAGGCACGGGTGGTACCGGTACAATTTATGTTAAACAGGATAATGTAACTTTCTCAGCTACTTTTGACTCTACAAATAGAGTAAAGGACATGATAGTAGATTCGACTACTGCTAGTAGAACGCTAATTATTGATACAGATCTTTATCTTTTTAATAAATTATATTTAGGTGCAGCTGGTTTACCAGTTGTAGAAGATGGTCCAGCGCAATCATATAATGGTTCAACAGTAAGATTCAAAACTGGTCAATCCATACATGCAAATGGCATCTATTTAAGAGATAGACAAAGTGATAGTTTAATTTTTGAACATAATACTACTCTCGATGCAGCAGTAGATAGAGATGAAACTGCCGGGGGAACAATAATCACTTTCCAGGGAGCAAGTAATATATATAAGGATATATATGTAGGAAATCAGCCAGAAACGCCTAATAACTCGCAGGTAAATTTTACTTCAGATACTCCATCTCATAGATCATCTTTACAAAGTCAAATTTATTCTGATCAAGTCAACATTGGTGGGTCAACAATGGGTGTAGATGCAGGTGATGTAGCTTTTTTTGGCGATGTAACTTCAAATCAAACGACCTTTGATTTGGGTCTAAACAATTTAACATTTGGTAGGCATGGGAATAATAATTCAGCGACATTTAAGGGAGATCAGAAATTTAACACCACCTTTGATGGCAAGGGAGGAGGGCATTTGATTGCTAGATCATCAGATTTAGATATGTCTGGACTCACAAAAGTAACTATTAATTTAACGGATAACTCAACTGTGCCTGGTCCTGAAGGAAGGCAGTATACTCTATTTGCCGAATTAACAGCAGAAGAATCTGAAGAGCCTCAAGATGGTACGGTGATTTTACCAAATAGTGAGGTTGTTCAGTTAAATACGGAACCAAAACCATTAGTTAAATGGACATATGAAGAAGGAATATTAAAACAAGCATTGGTTGATAATCCCGATGAAGTGGTGATAAACAACGTACCAAGTATAACTAATATTCCGCAAATTTTAAACTCATCTGCACGTAATGATTTATTGACTACTGTTAATGATGGAGGAAGTACTACGCAGCTAGTTGAGGCTTTAAACCCTGGTGCGCTGGCGCTAGGAACTGAACCTGCCAATCAAGCAGCAGAAAACGCTACTCAAGTAATAGGTCTTACAACAAGGAATTTGGATGCAAGAGTCAGTGGTTTTCAAGTAGTAAGTACCGATGACGGCCTAAAGTCAGGCGTTTCAGCCGGTGATAATAGCAAATATGGCCTATGGGTGGTACCATTTGCAGGTAATATTGTGCAAAAGAATAGAGGAGTAAATCCAGGGTATGTATCTCGTTATCATGGGAGTACCTTTGGCTTTGATACAGCTATTAATGATGATATGACAATTGGGAGTGCAATAAGTTTGATTAAAAACGTTGTGAATCATAAAAATTCAAATTTAGGTGATAAAACAGTGATTCAAACTGCTGTACTGTCCTTATATGGATTAAAGAGTCTGACAAATAACTTGTTTGTACAGGCTGTGGCGTCTATTGGAACAAGTAAAATTGATAATAAAGAAAACAGGTTTACAACACCTAATCTCTCTGTTGCAAGAGCAGATTATAACTCTATGAGCTATACAGTAGAAGTGGTTGGTGGCTATAGTTATTTCATAAACCCAAATACTGCCTTAATTCCAATATTGGGTTTTGCGTATACTGGCTTAAATAAAGTAGATTATCAAGAAACAGGGGCAGGTACACAAAACTTGAGTGTAACACGCGATTATTTGAATAAAGTGGAATTAATAGCTGGATTAAGGTTAAGTCATTCAATAGAAATGAATGACTTTATGTTTTCTCCATCGATTTACGGATACGCAAGATATGATGTTGTCAATAAAGGACTAAACGTAAAAGCATCGTTGGCAGGACTAAATGGAGGTAATATTAATCTTGAGCCTAAAACAGCAAAACAAGCAAGAGATTCATATAGCATTGGTTGTAGTGTTGATATAGAAAAATCTAGTTTTGAGTACGGTGTTAGTTATGATTTGCGTTTAGCTAAGAAATATATTGGTCATCAAGGGGCAATAAGACTAAAATTAAATTTCTAGGCTTAATTTCTGTATTTAATCATGTACCTTATGTTGAATTAAATATGGTACTTGCAGTAATAAGAAGACAAAGGTCATTGGCAGTGCTCCAAATACCTTGAAATGTACCCAAGTTTCTTCGGAAAATGTTCTCCACACGAACTCATTAATTGCTGCCATAGAGAAGAAGAACCACATGAATCTTATGTTCAGCCTAAGCCATGCTATGTCTTCTTTTAATTGTATTGCATTACCCAAAGCAAGTTTTACCGCAGGTTCCCATTTAAAATTAGTAATAAAAAAAGTAATACCAAAGATGCAATATAAGATCGTTGGTTTCATCTTGATAAAAGTGCTATCCCCACTTATTAGAGTCAGTCCTGCTGAAATAAGAAGCAAAAGATTGGTAATCAAATGAGGTTTGCTAATTTTAACTTTTAATAAGTACATTACGCCTGTTGTAGCAATAGTAGCAACAAGTGTGTACATTGTTGCATGAAAAATACCGCCAATTTTGTAGCCAATAAAGAATGCGAAAACTGGTATTAATTCTACAAATAACTTAAGCATTATCGTGTTTAGAAAAAATTGCTCTAATTCTTATCAATAATACAGTAATAAACGCAGTTGCAAAGTAGAATATTACCTGCAGAGCATTAGGTTTTGAATCGTAGCCAAATGTGGCATTCAAAATTTTACCAATTACACTGTTATTTTCAATTAACCAAGAAGTATCCCAAACTTGCATATTATATACATTTATCAGTCCAGAGGAGGTTAATATTCCAGCTGCTTCTGATGTAAGCCCTGCTGATATAAGGATTAGAAGAATGGTTGAAATTTTGAACACATATTTACTAGCATATTTTAGTAGTCCTCTGTAAAGAGCGTATCCAAAAAGGAAGCCACCACTGGCGCCAGAGCTTATACCCACTATATATTCACTACCGGATAAGGTTTGGCTAGCTGATAAACTGTAAATGAGTAGAATTATCTCAGCTCCCTCTCTTAGTATGGTACCAGATACCACCAATACCAACATCAATTGGCTTGAAGTACCGGCCTTGATTTTATCAGATAATTTAGTTATATCCTTTTTTATTTTTTTTGCATAACCTTGCATCCATACCACTGTCAAGCTTACCATCAAAGCAGTTATAAGAATTATTACTGAGTCATAAATTTCATCGCCTAAACCTCCAAAGCTTGTGGAGATTTGTTTAGTAAATATTGCAAATATTGATGCTAAGACCATACCAATCAAGGCCCCAAGAATTACTAATACCCTAGAGTTATTAACCGGTTTGGTTACCGCTAATATTATACTCAATAAAAGAGCTATCTCTAAGCATTCTCGAAAAACTACTATTGCTATCTTAATCATCCTTATTTGATTTTTCTGTTTCTTCTTTTTTTACAATTATTTTGCCTTGGGCTGTTTCTTGATGAAATTCTCCAAAGAATTTGTACTCGCCAGATTGAAGTGGAGCAAGAATTATTTTGATTTGTGAGTGCCCAAGCACTATTTTTTCTCTTTTAAGTTCAATACTTTCAAATTCTTCTATTGTGTCATCGTCATTATATATTTTAAGTATTATTTTTTTCCCTTCTGGCAACTCTAAAGTTGAAGGTATAAAATGATGATTTTTTATATGGATATCGTACTCTACTTCAGGGTCACTAGCTTTTGCAGTGTAAAAAGAGGTTGCCAAGAAAATCCAGATTATATTGATATAAAATTTACGCATAGAACAAGATTTAATTGCCTTTTAGACATGGTATGATAATTTTCTATAAACTACAACAAAAATTAACCAATAGCTGCAAAAATTGCGCATGATCAAGCAGTTAACTTAACTATAGTAACAAAGTAGATTAATAAAATTATTCCTATTATGCATGCCATTAATACATAATTCTTGAGCTTTTTTTGATTATTATCTTTCATAGTAAGAAGCAGACACCGATTAATTATTTGATATATTTTTATTTATACTAAATATTATCAGTTTAATTTAAAACTATTTTTTAAAATTGATGTTTATTAATTTTTGAACTATTATCACAAATCCAAAAATTTTTAAGAAATATTAATGAAAGAATCAATTAGAAATATAGCTATAATTGCGCACGTTGATCATGGGAAAACAACCTTAGTTGATAAAATGCTACTTCAAAGTGGTTTATTCCGTGATAATCAAGCCATTACCGAAAGGGCAATGGACTCCAATGATTTAGAAAGAGAAAGAGGCATTACAATTCTAGCAAAATGCACGGCAGTAAGTTGGAGCGGGGCAAAAATTAATATTATTGATACACCAGGACATGCCGATTTTGGTGGGGAGGTAGAGCGTATTTTGAGTATGGTTGATGGCGTTGTGTTGCTAGTTGACGCAGCAGAAGGACCAATGCCACAGACTAAGTTTGTTCTTGGTAAAGCTTTAAAACTAGGTCTTGCACCGATAGTAGTCATTAATAAAATTGATCGGGGTGATCAAAGAGCGGATGAAGTATTAGATGAAATATTTGATCTTTTTGTTGCTCTTGATGCATCAAATGAACAACTAGATTTTCCGATCATCTATGCCTCAGGAAGAAATGGTTGGGCAGTTAAGGACTTATCTGAACCAAGAGAGAATTTAAATTCATTATTTGAGACTGTATTAGCTCATGTTAAGGAACCAGAATCTGATGTTGATTCTCCATTTTCAATGATTGTTACTACTAAAGAGTACGATCAATATCTTGGCAGAGTTTTAACGGGTAGAATTAAAACAGGTATTGCCAAAATCAATATGCCAATAAGGGTCATGGATCGTAATGGAAGTATTGTTGAAAATGGCAGAATAACAAAATTATTGAGTTTTCGTGGACTTGAAAGACTCCCTATTAATTCTGCAGTAGCAGGGGATATAATTGCGATTGCCGGTCTTGAAAATGCAAACGTATCTGACACAATAGCTGCTCCTGAAGTTGAAATACCATTAATTGCACAGCCAATTGATCCACCTACTTTGTCCATGTTCTTTTCTATTAATGATTCACCACTAGCTGGTAGAGAGGGCGATAAACTTACCTCTAGAATGCTCAGAGCTAGATTATTACGTGAATCAGAAGGTAATGTAGCAATAAAAATTTCTGAAACCGAACATTCTGATACTTTTGAAGTTGCTGGTAGAGGAGAATTACAACTTGGTGTTCTGATTGAAACTATGAGACGAGAGGGATTTGAGCTTTCAATTAGCAGACCAAGGGTTTTGTATAAAGAAGATCAAGATACTGGGGAAAGGCTAGAGCCCATGGAAGAAGTGCAAATAGATATTGATTCTGAATTTGTTGGTAATGTAGTTGAATCGATGAATACAAGAAAAGCACAAATGAAGGATATGCGAGAAACTGGAGCTGGTAAAACTAGATTAATTTTTATTGCGCCATCAAGAGGTTTAATTGGATACCATGGACAGTTTCTAACAGAAACTAGAGGGACAGGAGTAATGAGCAGAATATTCAATTCATATGGCCCATATTGTGGCAAGATTGAAGGAAGGCGAAATGGCGTTCTTATTTCTATGGAAGATGGTAATGCGGTAGCATACGCTTTGTGGAATCTTGAAGAAAGGGGTGTTATGCTTATTTCTACTGGAATCTCAGTATATAAAGGTATGATAATAGGAGAGCATAATCGTGATAATGATCTTGAAGTGAATCCAATCAAATCTAAGCAACTTAGTAATGTAAGAGCAAGTGGGAAGGATGAAGCAATTAGATTATCTCCTCCAAGATTAATGTCTCTTGAACAGGCAATTGCTTATATACAAGATGATGAGCTAGTCGAAGTGACTCCAAAGTCAATTAGGCTTCGTAAGCGTTATCTTGATTCAACTGAGCGCAAACGTATGTCAAAGAATATGTAGTTTATTGGTTTACTATACTCATTTACAGATTCTTTTCCATATAATCCACAATATCTGTGGCAAGGTTGATTCCATATAATTTATAAAATGCTACCAGGCCTGTTGGGGAGGTAAGATTAATCTCTATTAGCTGCTCATCGATTAAATCAAGTCCAGCAAATATTATTCCTTGTTTTGTTAGGTATTTTCCAACTAAATTTGCTATGTTAATTTCTTTTTTACTGAGCTCAGTTTTAGCAGCCGTGCTGCCAAATGCAAGATTTGCAATATATTGACCTTCTTTTGGAATTCTTCTTATTGCTCCTGCTGCTTTCCCATCTATAATAAATACTCTTTTGTCACCATGATATACTTTGTGTATAAAGCGCTGCAATAGAATATGCTTATGTTTTTTAAGCAAAGAATTTAGTTGTTTTTTGCTTTGTTGATCGTCTGTATATGTAATCAAGTCAATATTCTGTCCCCCAAACCAAAATAATGGTTTAACCACTACCTTACCGTGCTTTCGTATGAAATTTAATTCATTGATTCCAGCAGAATAAGTTATCATTGAGTCTGGGATGAATTTGGTAAAATTAAAGATAGATAATTTTTCGCTATTGTTTCTTATGCCTTTAGGGTTATTCAAGATAAGAACTTTATTACTGAGTAATTCTAATAAATATGTGTTAGTAATATATTCCATATTAAATGGCGGATCTTGTCTGATTAACACTGCATCGACGTAGTTTAAGATGATTTCTTTTTTACTGATAATAACAAAACTGCTCATATCATTTTCAAAATTTACCTTAACTATAGTACCATTTGCTATTAGCTTATCATGATGCAAGGACATTGAATCTGGGGTATAGAAAAATACTGTATAACCCCTCATGCAAAGTTCTGCAGCTATAAATAGGCTACTGTCAGATTTAGGCTTTAAACTATCTAAAGGATCAGCTTGAATAGCAATTAATCTTTGTTTTGTATCATTCATGATTTATAATGCCATTTTGGTGGTGCCGCTAAAAAGAATTGAACTTTCGACCTCATCATTACCAATGATGCGCTCTACCACTGAGCTATAGCGGCTAAATTAGGCATATTAAGATTAATTAAAAAATATCTTAAATACGGTATGATTAGTGCCATAATATTATTATTTAGTCAAGGAAAATAAAGCTAAGGAAACAGAGCATGTCAGGTAGTGATAAAGCAGATGAAAATAAAGAGAAAAATATGAAAAAGAACAGGCTCTCTGATGCTTTAAGAAGAAATTTACAAAGAAGAAAAGTAGCTGCTAAGCCAAAAAAAGAAAATAATGAGAATATAGATGGGAATTAAAGGTCTTTTTGTTGGTTTAATGAGCGGCACATCTTGTGATGGAGTAGATGCTTCATTAATTAGCACTAATGGAGTAAACGATCTTGAATTGCTATCAAATCTGCACATTCCATATCCTCAAGAATTCTCATTAAGTTTAAAAAAACTATGCGCAAAATTTGATTCGTATTTTGATGTTGAATTACAACTTACTGACTTTCATACACTTGCTGTTAATCAGCTATTAAAGCAGGCTGGGTACAAAAGCGATGAAATTATTGCGATAGGCTTTCATGGTCAAACCATATTACATGAACCAAAAAATCATACCACTTGCCAGATAGGCAATCCATATCAGCTCTCGTATGCTACTGATGTAGATGTAGTTTATGACTTTAGAAGAAGAGACATTAGTTTAGGTGGTAATGGTGCGCCTTTAGTGCCAATATTTCATAAAGTAATAATGAAAGAGCAAGAAATGCCGCTAGTAGTAGTAAATATTGGTGGAGTGGCAAACCTAACTTATATAGATGGTGATAATATGATAGCCTTTGATACTGGGGCAGGTAACAGCTTGATTGATGATACCATGAGCAAATATTTTGGTTTAATGATGGACCATAATGGCAGTGTTGCTTCTAAAGGCCAGGTTCATAAGAATTTGCTAGATAAAGTATGTGTTAATGAGTTTTTTAAACAACCTTATCCTAAGTCCTTAGATAGGAATAGTTTTGATTTTGTAAAAAAAGAGCTAGAAACTCTTAGCGCAGAAGATAAAGTTGCTACCATTACTTATTTCAGCGCTAAAACAATTGCAATGGCGTTTGATCTGCTGCCTAAAAAAGTAAAGCAAATTTTCTTGTGTGGTGGGGGAAGTAAAAATAAACAATTAATCAAGTATTTATCTCACTGCCTAGAAGAAAGGGATTTAAGTGCAAAGTTGACTAATATTTCAAGTGTCAATAATCTAGATGCTGATTTTATTGAATCTCAAGCTTTTGGGTATCTTGCAGCAAGATTTATGAATAATTTACCTAGTGCTTTTAGGTCTACAACCGGGGCTAGGGAAGATAATCTTTGTGGTTCTTTGGTGAGTAATAAACTTTAGTTTATAATTAAACAACTCTTGCATTTATATCACGCTTTCCTTACATAGATGGTATTGTAGCTGCAATAGTAAGTTTAATCCTGACTCAACTAAGGTATAATTGGGCCATGTTATTCCTACGTAATCGTGGGGTAATGTTTTTCAATGAGAAAATAAATTTTTAGGAGATGTAAATATGTTGAAAAAGATTGCGGTAGCATTTATTGCTGTTGTTATGTTATCAGGTTGTAGTGCTTCAAAAGGAAAGTATGGTGATAGTAGGCTGATTTCTGAGTTTGAGAAAAATGTTGGGGACAGAGTGTTCTTCAAATTTGATAGTTCAGAAATAGCTTCTGAATCACAAGCAACACTTTCACGTCAGGCAGCTTGGCTAAAAGATCACAAGCTATTTAGCCTTACTGTTGAAGGTCACTGTGATGAAAGAGGAACAAGAGAATATAACATTGCTCTAGGTGAAAGAAGAGCTAATGCTGTTAAGGATTTCTTGGCTGGACATGGTATCAGTGCTGAGCGTGTTGAAACAATTTCATATGGTAAAGAAAGACCAGCTGTTATTGGTGATAACGAAGAAGCTTGGAGCCAAAACCGTAGAGGTGTAACAGTTCTTAAGTAATTAACTGAATTTAAGAATGAACTAAAGCCGGGAACGTTTTGTTCCCGGCTTTTTTATTATCCTAATCTATTTGCGATTACTTATTTATGCCATTGAAGTAGGTTTTTAAAAGAGAGAATATATGCTTTTAAGGAAGAGGAAAAAGTGCCCCAAACTTCTTCCCTTAGTCATTTTGAATTCTCTCCGCAGTTATCCCACGGGCTTGACCCTGAACCCAATACTTTTAATGGACACCCCAAATCAAGTTTGAGGTGTCTCTGGAGTGTTTGTAATGACTAATGACTCTTGCCGTTTTGGGATGATAATAGATTCCTGGATGACACTCCTGGCTTGTGGTCTCATGAATAAAATGCAAAATTGTTCACCTAGATCCTAGTTGCTTGATCACCCATCTCTTTACTTTCTTTCCGTGATTTCCATCACTCCAGGCAGCAGTCAACGTTTGATCAAGTCCTAAGACAACTTAAGAGTATACCGCTTCCCCTTTGTGATATCGATGTGACAACCTATGGACTGTACCAAATACCATTATGACCTAATGGTGTCGTGTTCATGGAAGTAACTATGCCTTAGTTTCTTCCAGCTTTTTGTTATACTCCTTGCCAAGACCACGAACAGCAAATATCCAAGCTATCACTACGAAGAAGAAGACAGCCGCAAAGAATGGCGTTGCTTCGGAGAAGGTATATGATGGCATTAAGATAAAGAAAGTAGATTGAATAATACCACCACCAGATTTACCAAACCTACCACCAATCACATCCACAGCAGCCTTACCTTTACTTTTCATCTCATCATCGAGTGGGATATACGCCATCTCTTTTGTTGAGTCAAATAAAGAGTATTTCGTGGCTTTACTTAATACATTTTGGATCATACCAATCATTACTACCATTGCAAGTGGGCCAGTACCTAGGAAGGCCGCTAATTCCAGACCTACTCCTTGATCAAACACAATAAATGAGAAGAAAGCAAGACCAGTGATCAAAATCATTACAGGTGTAAAGATAGCAGCTACTGACCATGACACTCTACGCAAGATATTGCTACCTACAAGCATAAAGAATATTGCTGCAACTCCTTGATAAGCTTGAAATACTCCCATATAAGAAGTATACGCTTCAACAGTAGGATGTAATTCTTTTATCTTAGATTTCCACACTCCTTCAACAAGGTTAATAGAAACCCCGTATGCTAGAACTAGAATAACCAGTAAACCAAGATATTTTGAAGTGAAAATCATTTTAAAGCTATCACCTAGTGAAAGTTTAGCTTTTTTCTTCTTTGTTGCCCCTGGTGTTGCTGCATCATATAATTTTGGATCAGTGAGAACATTTCTATTAATCCAGCTATATAAAATTAGTACGAATACACCACTTACTAAGGTAACACATAATACCGGCATTAGCTTTACATGTTCAGGAACAATATGTACTTCTTTAGATAATAATAGGTGGAATGTTAGTGCTACTAAGGGTAATGCTACATTCCCTAATAAACCAAACATAGAATAGAAACGTTTTGCTTCGTCGGTTCTAGTAATTTGGTTTGCAAATTGCCAGAACAGTAGCGTGAGCATCATGCTGCCCCACATTTCAGCCATCATATAGAACGATGCATAACTCCAATTTCCAGCAATTCTAATAAACCATTTGAAATTTGGATATTGCTCAGCAAGAGCAGAAATAGTTGTCGCTGAAGGGTGAAACCACTCTGGTTCAGGGTAAACTAAAAACGTGAATACTGCAAAATAGCTAAGGAATATTGCAGTCACAGTGTAAAACACTTTCTGTTGACTCATCATATTACACAGTTTGGCGTATAAAATCATAAATATTATAGCTGAAGGTAGCACTATGTATGTTTTTAAAAAGCTAATTGCTTCTGGTCCAATATGCGTCACCACTAGTCCATCTTTTACAGACCTAATAGTGGCATAATTATACAATATACAAGCCATCATTAATGCCATAGGAATAAATTTCTTATTCTCATGCCATTCGATTGGCCAAAACAGCCTTCTGATTTCAGTCATTATGCCAGATTTATTAACATCACCTTTCATCATTTACTCTTTATTAAAATTAGATAACATATTAGTGAATTCTAATGTGCATATTGAAAAAAGTCAATAATTTTGGTTAATTATTATTTACTGAAAATAAAACTGCGACCCACTTATCTTTGGTCAGTACCTTATCTATTTTTAGCCCATGTTTTTCGTAGGTATCAAGTACAGATTTAAGCTGATAATCAAGAAAACCAGATAATATAATATGAGAGTTTGGCTTAATTAAAGAAATAATTTGAGGGGCTAATGATATCAAGGGCGTAGCTAAGATATTGCTGACTATTAAGTCAAATTTTATATTTGTAGAAGAATTAAGCAGCTCAGATTCAGAATTTTGATAAAAGTTGATTTTTGAATTATTACAAATCCTATTACTTTTGGCAATTTCTACTGCTGTTTCTTCAATATCACATCCGTATATTCTAGCCTTTGGCCATAATTTTTCAGAAACAAAAGATAAAATCCCACTTCCAGTACCAAGATCAAATACTGAGTCTATTGATAATTCCTTTAATGAATTTATAGCTTCAATGCACAAGGAAGTTGTTGCATGTTCACCGGTGCCAAAAGCCCTTGAAGCTTCTATATAGATAGGAATTTTGCTTTTAGGTATTGAAACCTTAAGAGACTTTGGTGTGATAAAAAATTGTTCTATCACTATAGGTTTAAGTTGTTTTTGATACTCTGCCACCCAATCTTTATCTTCAACTGATTCTAGCTGCAATCCTGAATCGAGCTGTAAATTACTAAGTAGAGCATACTCATTTAACTTATTGCCTAAATCTATCATATCTGGTTTATTTTCATACAGTACTTCAAGTAACCATAGATCATGAGGCTTTGAATCTATGGTTGAAGATTCAATCTCACTAGAACTGACTCCTAGTATCTCTTCGGGAAAGAAGTCCTCAAATTTATTAAGGTATTTATATTTAACAATAAAACTTATTTTATAAATTACTTTTGGTTGACTAAATAAATTATTCATAGTTAATTAAATCTTATGCCGTTTTTCGGTGCTTAATTCTATACGAGGAAAATTTATGGACAAGGTAAAAAAAATTATATTAGTTTTTATGTTAATGTTTTTCTCGGCGGCAACATGCTTTGCTGCTGAAGATGAAGCGAGTTCTTCCAAACCAAAAGCTAAACTTAAAGATCCTGCTCAGTTTCAAAAAGTGGTAGATGAGTATAAAGACTATGTTTCAAAAATACCTCCAAAAATTAGAGATGAGATAATTAATTATCGCAAAGAAGTGGCGAAGTTAAACAAGGAGAAAAAGATTCTTTATAAAAAATTATCACAAGAAGCTCAAGATTACTTACAGAAAGAGCAGCAATATAAGAAAAAATTACCGATGGATCGCAAGAATTTAGTCACTCTTGATCAGGGAGAAGAGAAGAAATAGTTTGGAATTCAACAAAATCCCAATCGAGTTCTGGACGACCGCTAAAAAATGACCGGATGACTTTATTATAGCCTTCCCAGGCCCTCTCTTAGTCTTCCCGGACTTGATCCGAGATCCAAAAAGCATTGAGGTTGTAGTTTACTTTAAGTAGTGGATCCCAAATCAAGTTTGGGATGACTACGCTTTGTGTAGGATGACAACTGTGGGTTTCAGGATTAAATTCTTTTCTTAAAAAACATAGTTGATGATTTGGTATTGATCAAGGAAACTATCATGATTCATGAAGAGCGTGTTTTTTACCGCTCTTAATTACTAGTTATATCGAGTTAGGGAGTCAATGTAGTTAATTTTTTTGTAAAATAGCTGTTATGAACTTAGCTTCTCTTTCTTCTTTTTTAGCTTTGAGATGGTATTTTGTTGTTATATATCCGTCATGAGGAATATCAAAATCTTCATTTTTTAAAGAGAGTATTGAATCATCTTTAAGTAATTTTTGTACTGCTAAAAAATAGTCTTCAATATCTGATGCAAAACTAATAAATCCATCATTTTTTAATTTCCTTTTTATTATTTCAAGTCGTTTAGAATTTACTAAGCGCTTGTTGATATTCTTTCTTTTGGGCCATGGATCAGGAAAGAGTATGTATACACCATCAAGGCTATTATCTGGAATCTGTTCAAAAAAAATATCAACGTCATCAGGCCAGATAAGGAAATTAGTAACTTGGAGATTCTTTAAGAGTTTGAGGGTTCTTGCAACTCCATTAATAAATACTTCTGCGCCAATTAAAAGTGAATCTGAGTTGTTTGTTACTTGCGAGATAAAATGCTCCCCCATGCCAAAACCAATTTCAAGGAAAGTCTTCTTATAGTTTGACTGATTAAACTTTTCACTACTGTACAGATATATTGGCAAAAACTCTTCAAGTGTTTTTTTACTTAAATCAGTTAGAGTTTTTCCTGAGCGCCTTGAAAAGGTTTTATAATTCTTTTGTTTATACGATTCACCTTGCAAACTAGACATATTTTATTATACTCTTTTCACATTAAAAATGGGGTCATAGCTCAGTTGGTAGAGCGTTTGAATGGCATTCAAAAGGTCGGGGGTTCGATTCCCCCTGGCTCCACCATTTTCTTTTTTATTGCACGCCATAATATTAAAATTATCACCAGATTGACAAGTATTTATTCTATAAAGTGATGTACTAACTAAGTATAGCTTAGGAGGTTTATATTTATGAAGAATTACACTTTATGATGACTAAGTGTTTTTATAAAATACCTACCCATCCAAAGCCTTGACAATATCTTCGACTACTTTCTTAGCATCACCAAACAACATCAGTGTATTATCATTATAAAATAATTCGTTTGGTATACCGGCATAACCAGAAGACATCGATCTTTTAATAAATAAAACAGTTTTGGCAGCACCAACATCAAGAACTGGCATCCCGTATATTGGGCTTGTTTTATCTGTTTTAGCTGCAGGGTTTGTCACGTCATTTGCACCAATAACTAATACAACATCCGTTGATTTAAAATCAGGGTTAATCTCTTCAAGTTCAAGAACATCGTTATAGTCAATGTTAGCCTCTGCTAAGAGTACATTCATATGGCCAGGCATTCTACCAGCAACAGGGTGTATAGCAAAACGTACCGTAACTCCGTGCTTTTTTAAATGTTCTGTAAGCTCCTTAATTGCGTGCTGAGATTGTGCAACAGCCATACCATAGCCAGGAACGATAATTACAGAATCTGATTTTTCAAGCATATATGCAGCATCTTCAGGACTACTAACTTTAGCTACTCTATCATCATTGTCTTGCGCTGCCACGCTAGTTTGTTTTAAAAATGCACCAAAAATCACGTTAAATAGCGAACGATTCATTGCTTTGCACATAACGTAGCTTAAAATTGCACCACTAGTGCCAACTAAAGCACCGGTAATTACAAGTAAACTATTACTTAGCGTAAAACCAATACCAGCTGCTGCCCAACCAGAATATGAATTGAGCATCGAAACAACTACTGGCATATCAGCACCACCAATAGGAATGATTAGTAGCACCCCAACAACAAAAGACAATAGCACCATCACTGTAAATACGAATACACTCTGATGCGTAGCAAAATAATAAATTAAGAATAGCAGAAATATTGCAAGCACTAAGCATATATATTGCTGCGCATAAAACTTAATTGGTTTTGCACCAAGAATTCCCTGTAATTTTCCAAAAGCAATTAACGAACCACTAAATGTTAGCGCGCCAATTGAGGCGCCAAGTGACATTTCTATTAACACACCAGCATTTATGCTACCATTTTCTCCAAGGCCAAAATTACCAGGCGCAAGTAGTGCGGCAAATGCCACTAAAACAGCAGCTAGACCGACAAGTGAGTGAAAACCAGCAACTAGTTGTGGCATCGCTGTCATTTGTATCTTTCGTGCAATAATACCACCAACAACTCCACCAGCTACAACGGTGACTAATAATGCAATCTTATATGAAAACTGTGGGGCACTAAAACATGCATACAATGCAACCAGCATCCCAGACGCAGCAATTAGATTACCAAATCTAGCAGTTTTAGGAGACGATAAACCTTTGAGCGCCAATATAAAACATACGGCTGAAAACAAATATAAAAATTCAACAAATTGCGTAGTCATTTCTTAATCTCACTTTTTCCTAAACATCTCGAGCATTCTTTGCGTAACTATAAATCCACCAAATATATTTATCGACGCTATGAATGTAGCTATAAAACCTAGTACTGAAGAAAAACCAAAATGCTCAGAACTTGAGGCGACTAAAGAACCAATAATTATTATGCCTGAAATCGCATTGGTTATAGACATCAAGGGAGTATGAAGTGAAGGAGTAACTTTCCAAACTACATAGTAACCAACAAAGCATGCTAACGTAAAAACAGCAACTACATATATTAGAGGGTCTATGCCATTAATAATCACTCCATGAGAATTACTCATAGCATCGAGCTTCGCAGTTAGTTGCGTAACTTGTGAAGATAGTTGCTGTACTTCCTGAGCAATTACTTGAATATTTTCACTCATACTAAGTTATACCTTAAATTTTTTATTTATTACACTTCCATCATGTGTGATGGTCATCTCTTCAACAAGCTCATCGGTAAAATTGATTTTTCTATCTTGAACGGCATATTCAATAAAATTATACAGATTTTTTGCGTAGAGCTTAGAGCTATCAGAAGCTATTTTAGAGGCAATATTTGTCCATGATATTATCTTAACACCTTTTTTGACAGATACTCGATCCTCAGATGAATCTTCTACATTACCTCCAGCTACTGCTGCTAAGTCTACAATAACAGAGCCAGGTTTCATTTTGGCAACCATTTCTTTGGTAAGTAGAATTGGTGCTTTTTTACCTGGTATTAGAGCAGTAGTAATCACCACATCAAATTTATCAATTATTTGCATGAAAAACTTTTCCTGTATAGCTTGGTAATCTTTTCCTACCTCTTTTGCGTAACCACTCTTATCCTCTGAGTCAGACAAATCAGCTGGATATACAAACTTTGCACCTAAACTCTCTGCTTGTTCCTTAGCAGCAAGTCTGACATCGTAAGCAGACACCACCCCCCCTAATCTCTTTGCTGTTGCTATTGCTTGCAGGCCAGCAACACCTACCCCAAGAATTAAAATTTTTGCAGGACTTATCGTTCCGGCAGCCGTCATCATCATAGGAAATGCACGATCGAAATAATAACTTGCTTCTATGACCGCACGGTATCCAGCTAAATTGCTTTGAGATGAAAGCGCATCCATACCTTGTGCTTTAGTAACTCTTGGTACTAGTTCCATAGCAATTGTTGAAAGTCCTTTTGCTGCTGCTTTATCCAGATATTCCTTATTGTTATAAGGGGACAATAAACCTACAATACAAGCTCCAGTTTTGGCCATATCAATCTCATTAAACTGGTCAACAAGCTCAGTTGGTTGAACTTTGAGAATGATATCTGCATCAGATAATATCTCAAGAAGCACTGAGGATACAGCAGCTCCAGCATCCTCATACTCGCTATCTGTAAAGTTTGCAGCCGCCCCCATGCCACGCTCAACAAAAACCCTGAAGCCCTTTCTAACATACATTTTAACCATATCCGGAGTAATAGCGACTCTAGATTCTCCTTTTTCTCTCTCTTTTATTGCTGCAATTTTCATATCTTTATTTCATAGGCATTTTGTAGTTGAAGTTATACAACCTATTACTTATCATAAAACATCATTTTTTAAGAATAGGACTGATTGTTTTTTATGATAATTACAACTAGGACACATTTTGTTAATTGGTTAATTATAATTATACTGCTCTTTTCTTCGGTTAAAGCGCGCGCCACTAGTATTCCAGATGAAGTAAAACAATATATCAACAACATCAAATCAATTGCCGTAGAATTTTCACAAGAAGATAGTACTGGGCGAAAAGCCGAAGGCATGCTGATTATTGATAAACCATTTAAGTTTCGCTGCAACTATTATGAACCATTTCCTATTATCATAGTTGGTAACAAGAATTATGTATCAGTATACGATTTTGAAATGGGTCAACTAAGCAGAATCAAATCCGAGGAAAATATCTTTAATTTTCTGCTTGTTGATAAAGTAGAATTTGATAATAAGTTTAGTGTTTTAGCAGCTAAAGAAATAAGAGATGAATATGTTCTGACACTAAAGAGCGAAGAATTAAACAAAAAGAGTGAAATTTGGTTTAATAAGAAAACAAAAGAAATAAAGAAAATGGTGATATTCGAAGAAAACGATACGATTACTTTGAAATTTGGTAATACCAATAAAATAAGCACGGTAGACAGTAAATTATTCACAATGCAAGACCCAGATATTTTTGGCATGCCTGAACGCTTTGACAAAAAAGACCTAGAAAAAAAATTAAAACTAGGTAGATAGCACTTGATTGGAGACTACAAAAGCACTATCTTTACTCTTGGCTAGTGCTGGGCGCGTGGGTTGTTTAGTTGGTCAGGTCTGAAAAGAAGCAGCCAGAGCGATTTTAATGCGGGTCAGTGCTAGCTACTAGAATAATATATGACCTTAAGTTTACCATTTTCATGACAGAAGATTTATCAAATAAAAACTACAAACCTTTCGCCCGTAAGTACAGACCGTCAAATTTCTCTGAATTACTTGGGCAAGAAGTACTTGTAAAGACTCTATCTTACTGCATAAATCATAGCCGTCTTGCCTCTGCATACCTACTTACAGGCATAAGAGGAGTTGGTAAAACGTCGTCCGCCCGTATTATAGCAAAAACAGTGAACTGCACTAATAGATTATCATCCGAGCACGATGCTTGCCCATGCAATCAATGCCAAAATTGTTTGAGTTTTAATAACCAAGGTCATCCTGATATTATTGAAATTGATGCAGCAAGCAGAACAGGCGTTGATGATGTCAGAGAAATAATTGAAAGCAGTGAATATAGGCCATTGCTTGGAGCTTATAAATTTTTTATCATCGACGAAGTGCATATGCTTTCAAAAAGCGCCTTTAATGCGTTGCTTAAAATAATTGAAGAACCACCTGCACATGTTATTTTCATTTTTGCTACAACTGAAGCAGTAAAAATACCTTTGACTGTGATTTCCCGCTGTCAACGCTATGACCTAAGACGCCTAAATCAAAGTGAAATTGAACAATTACTTGTTGATATAGCTACAAAAGAGCAACTCAAATTTGATTTTGATGCACTCAAGATCATTGCCAATAAATCAGAAGGATCAGCAAGAGACGCTGTATCAATGCTAGATCAAGCAGCATCATATATTCATAACATAAGTCAAGCAGATCTTATTTCTGCTGAACTAGTCAGTAAAATGCTTGGGCTACTTAACTTTGAAACTTTTGTTAAAGTGATTCAGCTAATTATCGCAAATGCTCCAAAAGATGCTATTGATTTGCTAGATAAAATATACTCTCAAACGAGTAGTCTTGAAAACTTTATCCAGGAACTTGCAAACTTTGTTGCTGAGCTTTGCAAAGCAAAAGTAATACCAAACTACCACGCTGCAATTTACCAAAATTTCTCGTCCGAAATTTCTGATATTCTAATTGGCACTCCTTTATCAAGACTCAGCACTCTATGGCAAATTTTTATAAACGGTACAAAGGAAATTAAAACTTCACATAATCAGCTAATCACCGCCCAAATGCTAATTATAAAAGCAATCTATGTCTGTAATATCCCTACTATTGATGAAATTACAGATTACGAGAAACCGATTGAAGTTAAAAATTCTGGAGCTGGAGATTTTTACGATTTCTTAAAATTCTGCCATCAACATAAAGAGATAGAAACATATTACTTACTGATGAATGAAGTTGAAGTGATATCGTTTGCTAATTGTAAGATGATTCTTGCGTGCCATGATGTCACTAATGTCAAAAAAATTGAGGGATTATTATTAAGCTGGTCAGGAAATAGCTGGGATATTGAAATTGAAAAACGAGACCAATTTACCAACACAAAAACTAGATTACTAGAAAAAGTTAAATTATCTGAAGATTATCAAACGATTAAAAAGTATTTTCCTGACTCTAATATATCAGATATAATCCTAAAATCTTAAATATAAAATCACAAAATAGAGGAATAAAATGAACATTCAACAGCTAATGAAACAAGCTCAGGCAATGCAAAGGAAAATGCAAGAAATGCAAACTGAAATCGCTTCCAAGGAATTTATTGGTAAATCTGGTGGAGGACTTGTAAATATTACAATGAAAGGAGATGGGGCAATGGTCAAAATCTCTATCGATGATTCTTTAATTAACCCAGGTGATAAAGAAATGCTAGAAGACTTGGTTGTTGCTGCTTATAACGATGCAAAAAGTAAAGCTGATGAAGATTCCAAAAGCAATATGACAAGTACATTTGGTGATCTTGGTAGCCTTCCTAGTGGCCTTAAATTCTGATCATTTGTGATGAATAAATTATCTGGACCAGATCAACTTATATATCTATTTTCAAAACTTCCTGGACTTGGTACAAGATCAGCAAGGCGGATAGTTTTGCATCTATTACAGGATAAAGAGACGCGGCTTAATAGCTTAATTCATGGCTTGCAAGATGCATCTGATAAAATCATGATTTGTAAATCATGTGGTAATTTGGACTACAGTGAAATTTGCTCTATATGCTCAAATGCAGCAAGAAACGATTCAATAATTGCAATAGTTGAAACTGTAGCAGAACTATGGGCAATTGAGAGAAGCGAAACATTCTATGGGCGATATCATGTTCTGGGATCTTCTAATTCAAATGCTTATAGAAGAAACCCTGTTGAACTCAATCTTCCACAGCTACTTGAACGTTGTAAGAATTCAAACACTCAAGAACTTATTATTGCAACGAATTCAACCTTAGACGGCCAAACAACTGCCTATTTTATCACTGAATACTTTAAAGACATAGTCATTAATATTACTAGGCTAGCTAGTGGAATACCTATTGGAGGAGAATTAGATTACCTTGATGAAGGTACGTTATCCGCTGCTTTTGAAAGCAGAAAGAAATTTGCATAAATTCTGTCTTTACCTAGGTTTTTATTACCTTATTTTTGCAAGTCTTCCGGTATGCCTTCCACCTTCAAACTGAGTATGCAAAAACAGATCAACCATTTTTAAGGATACTTCATCTTCGCAAATTTTACTACCAAGCACCAATATATTAGCATCATTATGAGAGCGTGCTCTTTCTGCCATGAATTCATTAAAACATAATGCAGCCCTAATGTCTGAACTACGATTAGCCGCAATTGACATTCCTATCCCTGTACCACAGATTAGTATGCCTTTTGACACTGTTTTTTCGATAATTTCTTCAACCATTTTATTGGCATAATCCGGGTAATCAACCCTATCTTCTGTATCGGTTCCTAGGTCTAGAACATTTATTCCAATTTTTTGAAGATGTTCTTTTATTTTATTTTTAAGTCTTACACCTGCATGATCAGTTGCAATAGCTATATCATAATTTTGCATAATTCTACTTAATTAATATAGAAAATAATCTTTATTACATGTACAATAACGATCGTTCATTAATTGTTATTCATTCTTAAAACATAAGATACTAGGACATCATGAAAAACCAAAGCCTTTTCGTTGCTTTAATGTGCTTGTTATCAGCTTGCGCTGTATCAAATCAACCAGCTCCGATTGAATATAATCACAATAGCTATACTAAAAACAGGCCATCAAATAAGACAAAACCCACGGTAGATGATGGTGAGATCATCTCAAAAGGTTCAATGGAATCTAAACAAAGTGACGTTATTGAGCCTAATGAAGATTTGACACAAAATAGCACAGCGGATGATGAATTTATAGTGCCAGAAAATAGGCACTTGCAATCTAAAAGCAAGGTAATATACCACGAAGTACAAGTTGGAGAAACAATCGAGGATATTGCTAAAAGATATAACCAAACTGTAAAGAATATAGCAGCCTTGAACGATTTAAGTCCACCATATTATTTAGATGAGTTTCAAGTAATTAAGATTAATCAAGCTCAATCCTCAAACAACGATGCAAAGCCAGGTAGTATACTTAATGAAGAAAACGATTCCACTGAACTTACTCAATTAACACAAGAAGCAACAATAAAAACTAATGAAGTTCCTGACAACATTCCTACCAAGCAAGTAACCATAGCAAATAAAGATTTTATACCGCCAGTTTCGGGGAAAATTCTCAGTAAATTTGGCTCAAAAACTAATTCAGGAACAAATAAAGGTATTAGCATCAGCGCAAAGCAAGGAACTAAAGTATTAGCGGCTGCTGGCGGCAAAGTAATATATTCTGACTATGACGCCACATTTGGTAACTTGATTATTGTCAAGCTAGATGGAAAAAATACCTTCATGTCTTATGCGCACCTTGACGATCTACCACTTGCAAAGGGAGCAAGCGTAAAACAAGGTGATGTAATTGGCTATGTTGGAGCATCTGGCAAGGTCAATGAACCACAACTAAACTTTGGAATCAGAGAAGGAAAAGTGGCAAAAGACCCTGCAAAGTTGATCCATTTTGATCAATGATAAACTGATCTTAAATCGCCTCGAATCCCCTTTATTTAGAAGGGCTCAGAGGGAACCTTAAATCAAATGCATGATTATACAAACCCTGATCAAGTCGTGATGACTAAACGCGGTCATCCTAAACTCGATTCAGAATCCACCTTATAAGCAGCCACAACCTCGAAGCAGCTTGGATCCAGATCAATGACCGGGAACTAGTAGGGTGCGCAGTTATCCTGAACTTAGAGTTACGAGTTTTATCGTATTTGTTCAAAAATGAAGAATATTTTGATTTCTATTTCCTATATCTAGTAAGAAAATAGCAATTTTATCCAAATACATAAAACTTAATCAAGCTTTAGCTCTTGACGCTGAAAACAGTACCAGAACCCAAAAACACTTATTACATTTGCTACAAACACTGGTTGCTTTAATATAATATTATTAGTATTATCCGATAAAAACAATTACACTAATGGAGTTTAT
>JAAFHP010000008.1:24488-29164 GCA_013298405.1 Alphaproteobacteria bacterium
CAAAGGCAGTAATGCCAGATAATAGTATTGTAAATGACTTTAATTTGAAAAAATATCTCAAAGGGCATGTAGGAATCTTATTTTTCTATCCCCTAGATTTTACTTTTGTATGTCCATCTGAAATTATTGCTTTTAATAACAGACTTGGTGAGTTTACTGCTAGAAATACAAAAATCATTGCTGTTAGTGTTGATTCTCACTTTTCGCATCATGCGTGGAAAGCAATGCCAGTAAATAAAGGTGGTATTGGCAACATTCAATTCCCAATAGTTTCAGACTTGAAGAAAGAAATATCGAATGCATATCATGTATTAAATGCTGACGGCGTGTCATATCGTGCAACATTCTTGATTGACGATGAGTTCGTAATTAGGCATTTCCTAGTAAATGACCTTCCACTTGGCAGAAATGTTGATGAAACAATCAGAATGATAGATGCCCTTGAACATCATAGTACACATGGGGAAGTTTGTCCTGCAGGATGGCGCAAAGGCGATCAGGCTATGGACCCAAGTCACCAAGGTGTTTCTGATTATTTAAGCTCAAATGCTGACAAGCTATAGGCACCAGTCTAATGCTTGACAAATTATTTCCAAAAAAGCAAAACTTGGAATATAGTCAGGACACTATAGATATACTAAGGCTTATTAGGAGTGAAAATGTTGGTCCAAGAACATTTTCAAACCTGATTCGCCTTTTTGGCTCAGCTAGAAAGGCACTGGATAATGTTGGTGAATATTCAGTTCGCGGTGGTAGATCAAAACCTATAAAAATTTGCTCTGAAGAAGAAGTATTAAAAGAGATCCAAGCTCATAATAAAGCTGGAGCTAAAATCATAACTTACCAGGACCTAAATTTTTCTGAATTATTACTTAAAATATATGATTTTCCTCCTGCATTATCATACAAAGGTAATATTGAATTACTAAACGCAGCAAAACCTATAGCAATAGTTGGAGCAAGAAATTGCTCCATTAACTCACGTGGTTTTGCCTTGCAAATAGCCAAAGATCTGGCAGCAGAAGGTTTTGTAACTGTATCAGGACTTGCAAAAGGTATTGACACTGCAACTCATGCGGCAAGCATTGGCAATACCATTGCAGTTATTGCTGGAGGCATTGATCATATATATCCGCTAGAAAATAAAAAATTATTTGAACAATTAGCGCATCAGTCACTTATAATAGCAGAACTCCCTATAGGCACTAAGCCACTAGCTCAACATTTTCCTCAGCGGAATAGGATCATTTCAGGTCTCTCTCTTGCAACTGTTGTTATAGAAGCGAGCCTAAAATCAGGCTCACTAATTACAGCTAATTTTGCACTAGAACAGGGGAGAGATATTTTTGCAGCCCCAGGTTTTGCGTTAGACCCAAGATGCATGGGAACTAATAAATTGATCAAAGATGGTGCATTTTTGCTTGAATCAGCCGATGATGTGATTTCTGCATTCGCAAATGATAAAAATTTTAAGAAAGTACTTGAAGAAAGCGAAAACTATGGCAATAATTTCACGTCCTTTATGGAAAGTGAGAACTTAGCGATAAATAACGGTGAGCGAGAGATGGTTGTAAAATTACTTTCATCATCTCCTGTATCGATTGAATTGCTGAGTAGTATGACTAATTTACCTATGCCAAATATCTATACTATATGTTTAGAACTAGAGCTGGCTGGTAAGATAGTGCGCCATGTAGGAAATAGAATTTCGTTACTATATTAAATGATATGAAACTTGTAATTGTTGAATCACCTGCGAAAGCAAAAACTATAAATAAATATTTAGGCAAAGACTATGTAGTCGTTGCTTCCTTTGGACATGTGAGAGATTTACCATCTAAAAACGGTTCTGTTTTACCTGAACAAAATTTTGCAATGAAATATGAGATTTCAGACAAAAGCACAAAGCATATCAATGAAATAATTAAATTAGCAAAACAGTCTGACGAAGTTTACCTGGCAACTGATCCTGACCGTGAAGGTGAATCAATTTCATGGCACATTGCTGAAATACTTAAAGAAAAAAAAGCCATTAAGGGTGAAGATAAATTCAAGCGAGTATCTTTTAACGAAATTACTAAAAAATCTGTTCTTGATGCAATGGCACACCCAAGGCATATCGACCAAAACCTAGTAAATGCACAGCAAGCAAGGCGTGCTCTTGATTATCTCGTTGGTTTTACTTTATCTCCGATTTTATGGAGAAAGTTACCTGGGTGTAGATCAGCAGGAAGAGTTCAATCAGTTGCTCTTAGGATGATCTGTGAAAGAGAAGACGAAATTGAGCGCTTTAAAAGCCAAGAATACTGGGACATCAAAGTTGATGTAAAAAATAGCAAAAATAATAAATTTACTGCGACTCTAACACACTCATATGGAGAAAAACTAGAGAAATTCTCTATCCCAAATGAAGCTTTAGCTAATAAGATTACAAACGCTCTAGAGGGACAAAATTTTACTGTATCCTCCATTCAGAAAAAACAACAAAAAAGATCTCCAGCTGCTCCTTTTATTACCTCTTCTTTGCAGCAAGAAGCTTCAAGAAAGCTAGGATTTAGTACAAAAAAAACGATGCAAGTAGCACAAAAACTGTATGAAGGGGTAGAAATCAAAGGTGAAACTATAGGTCTAATCACCTATATGAGAACTGATGGAGTTACTTTATCGGCAGAATCTGTTGAAGCTATAAGAAATCATATTAAAGCAAAATACGGTCCAGATTATCTGCCTAGCAGCGCAAGATTATATAAATCCAAATCAAAAAACGCTCAAGAAGCACACGAAGCAATAAGACCAACAGATATTTCTTTATCACCTGAAATCGTTGCACGAGATCTTGATAAAGATCAGATTAGATTATACGAATTAATATGGAAAAGAACGGTTGCCTGCCAAATGGAATCGGCGATAATAGACATGGTAGGAGTCGATATAGTTAGCGATGATAAGAACTTCATTGCAAGAGCAACAGGCTCAACCATAGCCTTTGATGGATATTACAAGCTATATCAAGAAGGAATAGATGACCAGCAGGATAGTGACGAAAATAAATTGCTACCTCCTCTAAAAGAGGCGGAAACAATCAAAACTGACAACATTTTACCTGAACAACATTTTACCGAACCTCCTCCAAGATTTTCTGAAGCTAGTCTAGTAAAAAGACTTGAAGAATTAGGGATCGGCAGACCTTCAACTTATTCAAGTATTATATCTGTCCTACAAGATAGACAATATGCAGAACTAGAGAAAAAACGCTTCTATCCAACCAATTTAGGAAGGTTAGTCACCGCCTTTTTAGTGGGTTTCTTTGCCAAATATGTTGAGTATGATTTTACAGCCGAACTTGAAACTGATCTTGATGAAATCGCTATGGGTAATAGAAATTGGCTTAAATTATTAGAACAATTTTGGACTGGATTTAGTGACAATACTAGCAAGGTTAGCGAGCACAAAATCTCTGAGATAATTGAATATGTTGAAAAATCACTAGATTATCATTTATTTGGAGAAGAAGGCACAGAGCAATATAAGAAAAATAAACAATGCCCAACTTGTCACGATGGGACGCTCAACCTTAAACTTGGAAAGTATGGATCTTTCTTAGCTTGTAGCAATTATCCTCAATGTAATTACAAGAAAACTATATCTAAAAACGAAGAAAGCGAAGAGTCAGGCACACCTATTGAAGATAATAATAGAGAACTTGGACAAAATAAAGATGGGATCAGTATTTACCTAAAAAAAGGTCCATATGGATGGTATGTACAACTTGGTCAGGCAAATAGTAAAACTGACAAACCTAAGAGAGTTCAGTTACCAGATGGTGTTAAACCAGAATCAGTTGAGTTAAACCTAGCGCTTAACTTACTTAGTCTTCCTATGATAATAGGCAGACATTCAGAAACAGACGATGAAATTTGCGTAGGTATTGGCAAATTTGGTCCATATATTAAATATCAAAATAAATTTACTTCTATACCTAAATCATTTGACCTGTTTTCAATTAGCGCAAGTGAAGCAGAAGGAATTATTGCTTCTAAGGCAAAGAAAAAATAGCCAAAATTTTATATCAACCAGCCAAAATACTACAAAGTAAGTTACATATCAGTTAAATATTGACTATCATTCCATCTTAGAATAAAATACAGATCTGTTTGTAATTATTTTATTTAAGTTATACATGACTGATAAATTGTACTTAGCACTTAACTCTTACCTATTCGGGGTTGCTCGATTTATGGGCTTTTGCTCATATTATCAAGTGTCTATGTATCATGGCTCCTATGCCATTTATCAACAAGAATTAATAACTCAAAATAAGAATAGGAAAATAGAATGCAACCAAATACAAACAAAAGAAATATCAAAATTCCGAGACTGCTTTGCCTGATTACTATCTGTGTTATTCAGGTAAGTAGTGTACTTGCTAATCCAATTAAAACAATAGCTATCACTCAAATTGTTGAGCACGAATCTCTTATTCAGGCTAAACAGGGGGTAATTGACGCTTTAAAGGAAGAAAAATTTGAAGTTGGCAAAAATATCAAAATAATTTACCGAAATGCACAAGGCTCAATAGCAAGTTCTGTTGCTATTGCGAAGGAGTTGCACTCAAAAGATCCTGATGTTGTAGTGGTGATATCTACAGCATCATTGCAAACTGCATATAATGAACT
>JAAFHP010000079.1 GCA_013298405.1 Alphaproteobacteria bacterium
ATTTTGAACTATCTTGCTTGGCATACCTGTTGGGCCCATTAACAAGACTTGTTCACCAGGTTTGAAATTTCTGCACATCTTGCTAGAGCGCCCAATTTCAAGAATGATCAAAGATATAGTTTCATTATCTTGATCTACAAATGCTCCAGTTAACGCCAATGGTTCAATGATCTTGTCAATATCGCTAGCCATGTTTTGTAACTTAAAAAATTGGCCAGGTTTAAAATTCTTTACAGCAAGTGGAGAATGAATGACTAACTCCATTATGTCATCTGATAAATAATTTACTTGTTTAATGGTACTTATAATATCATTTTTGAACCTATCCACTAAGTGATTACTCCCTCTTCTTAGTGATTGCTCAATTTTGGTGTATCCTGAAGTAGCACTCGCAATTGCTCTGACCACACTACCAGCACTTTTACCTCCTGCACAATCTCCAAATTTTGAAATATTGTCTTCTTGCGGGGTATCAGAAAATTGATTGTCAGCAGTTCCTGTTGCAATCAATATTGTTTTAGCATTAATTTTACTGCCATTGGAAAATTCGATATACTGGCTATATCCATACTGATCTTGAGAAATCTTGGTAGGAATCATGTTTTCTTTTATATCAATTCCTATTGATAATGCATGCTCAACTTCTTCATGATTTAGTCTATAGGCAGGAGATTCAGTAATACTTCTTCGGTAGCAAATTGTTATCCCTCCCAAATCTTTGATAATCTTTATTTTGTCTTGTGCTTTAGCCTCCTTAAATAATTTCGCATGAGCAATAAATTCCTCAGCAATTTCTAGCTCTTCACTTGTAAGAATATTGCGATCTATAGAATTATTCTCCCATTGCTGTAAAAAATTCTCGACATGAATTGGATAATAATGAATCAATTCAACTGCTGCATCAATTGCAGTAAGCCCCAACCCAATAATCACAAATGGAGCACGTAACAATAAATTGGAGTTACTTCTTGGGTGATATGGTATTCCTTGTTGTAGATTCATCAGAAAATCGGCAGCACTTTTTACTCCTTTAGCAAAATATCCTGGAAGATTGTCATAACGCGGCTGACCAGCTCCTAAACATAATGCAATATGATTAAAGCCGTAATCAAAAGCTTGTTTGACTGTAATATTACTCCCTAGCCTCAAGCCACCATACATTGAAAAATTTGCATGGCGTTCTAGTATCAGTCTGATCAAAGTTAAATAGTTTTTATCCCATCTATTAGTAATACCATACTCCATTACGCCACCAAAGCCTTGAGGCACCCTATCAGATAAATTTTCTTTTATCTCTTGCCAATTCCTAATGGGCAGATTGCAGTTGATTTTTAGAGGTAAAATTTTAAGTCCATCAATTGCAATAACATTATGCCCTTGCTGCAGCAACTGATACGATAAAGTAAATCCAGCTGGTCCAAGGCCAACAATTAAAACATTATTCCCTTCATGACTTTTTGGATAAGGCCGTAAAATGTTAAGAGGATTCCATTTAGTAAGTAATATATATACCTCAACTCCCCATGGCATATTCAGTACGCTCTCGAGCACATTCGATTCAACGTAAGGAATGTTAACTGGATCTTGTTTTTGAAAGATGCAGGCTTTCATACAATCATTACATATACGATGACCAGTCGCAGCAACCATAGGATTATCAATTATAATCATTGCTAAAGCCCCTATGTTAAAACCTCGGCTTTTAAGTAAATTCATCTCAGATATTTTTTCACTCAAAGGGCAACCTTGTTGTTCCTGACTAAGACCCTTAGAGCATGAATCCTTTTGTTGTTTATGGCAATGAATACAATAATGGGATTGCATATGTGCTAGCTTATTATCGCTAACATTATCTCTATATTCAAAGCCAAGATGTATATCTTGTGATAGCTGCGCTATTTTATAGTCTCTAATTTTATAACTGTTTTGAGATTTTGGAATGTCAAATAAAGATATTGTACTATTGTGATACACCATCACCGCGCAATATTCTGAAGCTACTTTAAGCTCACTAGAATAAGTACTATCTTCCTTAAGCCAATTTATGATGGACTTTGCTAAATCTAATTCAGAAAACTCTCCTATTAGCTCTATAAGCTTCTTTTCTATCTTGTTTTTTTCTAATTGATTTAACTCTTCAGATGAGTATTTCTTATACTCTCGTTGAACAAATTTTCTCTTTACCTCATATATTAGATCAAGATCTATTATATCTTCTTTAAACTTAAAATTTTCTAATTCAATGCAAAATAGTTCTCCAATAAAATCATCTAATAATTCAGATAATTTTATTAAAATATCACTATATTCAATGGCTTCAATATTAAGATTTTGACTTGTTCTTAGTGATAGTAATTTTTGCTGTAGAATATCATCATGTGATCTAACGAATTTTAGAAACTCTTGGTCCAATTTTTTCAAACCAGCCAAAGAACTTAGCTCTTCAAAACTAATATCAAATCCAAGATTATTCATGCAGGACCCTTTTCTTGAGCAATATAATATTTTTTATATATTGCTCAAAATATTCTTAAATAGAAGATTCTATCCACTCTTTAATGGAATTCTTCGGCAGCACACCAATTTTTGTGGACAGTTGCTTACCGTCTTTAAATATCATCATAGTCGGAATGCTTCTTATTCCAAGAGAAGACGGGGCTTCCGGATTCTCATCAATATTCATTTTCACTATGTCTATTTTATTGCCCATTTCCTTTGCCAGCTCTTCTAAAATTGGGCCAAGCATCCTGCATGGACCACACCATTCAGCCCAAAAATCAACTAAAACAGGTTTACTTGAACCAACAACCGCTTCAAACTCACTATCTTTAATTTCCTGTGTCATACTTTTCCTTCTTTATGTTACAAAACTTCGTACTAAACTACCAGCTAGAAGATACCATCCGTCAACTAAAACAAAAAATATAATTTTAAACGGTAGTGCAACCATAACAGGTGGCATCATCATCATGCCCATTGCCATTAACACTGAAGCAACTACCACGTCTATAATTAAAAATGGTAAGAATAATAAGAACCCTATTTCAAAACCCCTTTTGAGCTCACTAATCATAAATGATGGAATAACTACCCTTAATGGCAACTCATAAAGTTCTTTAGGAGCCTCTACTTTTGCAATTGAGATAAATAGATCAAGATCTTTAGCACGAGTATTTGAGACCATAAATTTCTTGAATGGATCTGATATAAGCGGAAATGCTTCAGCCTCCGTTATCGTTTCTTCTAGCATCGGTTTAATACCATTTTCATAAGATTCGGTTAAAGTCGGAGACATAATAAAAAATGTCAAAAACAAGGCTAGGCTTACCAATACTTGATTTGGAGGTGACTGCTGAAGGCCAAGAGCTGTCCTAACGATTGAAAGTACAATTGAAATTCTGACAAATGAAGTAACCATGATAAGAATAGACGGTGCAAGACCTAATACGGTAATAACCATAAAAATCTGCATCAATCTACTAGTCATTGAACTACTACCAAGCAAATGCTCTAGCTCGGAGACAAAAGAATCTGCTGCAAGTGAGGTCACAGGTTGTAGTACGATCATTACTACTACTAATATTAAACTAACCCTTTGTCTCATCAATCTTACCTGTCTTATACTTATCAATCAACAGTGAATGCTGCTTCCCCACAGCGATCACATAACTTGATCCATTACTGTTACTTAGACTAATAATTTTTGTTCCCTCATCGATATATAATACATTATCTATCTTTATGCCAGATTCTTTTCTAGACTTTGTTCCCCAAGAACCAAATTTATTTTATTTTTGTACTATTTTAAGGAGTAAATACATAGCACCTAAAACAAAAGACAGATATAGTATAGCCTTAAATACTATTTCAAATTCCATGACTATTACCTGTCTTTATAGTGATAATTTTTTATATATTGACTAATATGCTGTTGTTTATCTAATAATTCCACACTAGCCTGACTTAACTCCTCTTTTTTATGTGTAAACACTTCTCTAAGATTGTTTATTCTATCGACAACCACTTGCATCTGTTCTTTTGACAGTCCACCATTTATTACTTTTTCAGCTAAGCCATCAAAAAATGATAATAAGTTCTGGTCACTTGGATTAATAGCAAACTCCTGCTCAAATTTATCAAAAGACTTTAACAACTCTTCCATTTTTATTTTCATAATCTGTCCTACTGGTATATTCAATTTTCCTGGTTTATACAGTTTCTTCTTCTTTTGCTAATAGTTCGATTTTTGCCATTCTTTGCTTAAACACACCCCTTAACTTATTAAGCCTATCAATAACTAACTTAAGCTTCTCAGCAGACCACTTACTATTAATCACTTTCTCAGCCAAACCATCAAAAAAAACTATCAAATTCTCATCATTATGATTTATTTGAAAATCTTTTTCAAAATTATCAAATGATCTCATTAAATCTTCCCATTCAATCTTCATAAGACAACCTCCTTTGGTTTATTTATCTTGGTTTTTGCTTCTTTTTTTGTTCTTGTTCATAGATATAAGTGAAAATTTTAGCTACAACCGAATATACTTCTATAGGAATATGCTCATCAATTTCAAGTACTGATAATACCTCTACAAGATTTACATCTCTATGCATGGGAATATTATTTTCTCTAGCAATTTGAACTATTTGCTCTGCAACAAAACCTCTGCCACTTGCTAGCACTTTTGGCGCATGATCTACTTTTTCGTTAAAACCAAGTGCGACTGCCTTTTGATTTTTTTGAAAATTGCTGTAATTATACATATATTAAGATCTTATAGATTATTATTAAAATAAATATGCAAAGCAAACTAGCAGAAATACTATCTACTGTATTTTATATAGGCAAAATAAAATACGCCCCGGGCACATTTGGCTCAATACCAGCTTTTCCTCTGTGTTATATAATACTGTATTTTGTGTTAAATAACAAAATTGTTTTTCCATTTGCAGGCTTTAGTTTTGAAGAACAACAAATAATTGCTCTTTTTTCTGTAGAATTAATTTGCTGTATTTTAATTTTTGCTTTTGGAACATATGCTACCTCGATATACATAATTGATAAAATAGAACAAGACCCCAAGGAAGTCGTGGTTGATGAACTAGCTGGCCAGATGCTTACCATTATATTATCCTCTTTCTCAGTGATTTTCTTATCCTCTTCATCCATCATTAATAATATTAGTTCTAGCCAAGCAGATTTTCTTTGTCTTGTAATTATGCCGTTCGTTCTTTTTAGGTTTTTTGATATAGTAAAACCATGGCCTATTAATTGGATGGACAAGAATATAAAAGGAGCTATGGGCATAATGCTCGATGACATTGCTGCCGCCATATTTGCTGCAGTCATACAATATGTAATTATCTTTTTTATCATTGATTGGTTTCCACTGGTTTAATAAATGATTGAACAAGAAATTGAAATACTAGTATTAGAAATCAAAAATTCCGCAAATGGAATGCTGATTTCTACAGCAGAATCATGCACCGGTGGAATGCTTGCATCCTTCTTAACAAGCATTCCTGGATCTTCGTCATTTTTCTCTCACGGAATAGTAAGTTATAGTGATAAGACAAAAATTGATTTACTAAAGGTTTCCACTCACACTCTATCTAAACATGGTGCTGTCTCAGAAGAAGTGGCACTAGAAATGGCTAAAGGATGTATGCCTGGAAGCGATATAGCGATTTCTATCACTGGTATTGCCGGACCAGACGGGGGCACTGATAAAAAACCGGTTGGAACAGTTTGTTTTGCTATTATAACTACACAACAATCAAAATCTTACTCTTTTTATCTTAAGGGCAATCGATCTGATATTAGACTACAATCATGCAAAATCGCGCTGAAATTACTCCTTGAATCATTCGCATTGCTGTAGTTATCAGTTCTACACTCTCTCTTAAAAATATTTAGATCCCAGAACCCACATCCTGAATGAGTGATAGTA
>JAAFHP010000081.1 GCA_013298405.1 Alphaproteobacteria bacterium
TTGAAATAGGGGGAAGCAATGACAAGAGCAAAATCAGGTTTGGTTTCTAAAAACCGTCATAAAAAAATCTTAAAAATGGCAAAAGGCTACAGAGGCAGGGCTAAGAACTGTTTCAGTATTGCTATTGAAAAAGTAGAGAAGGCACTTCAATACGCCTACAGAGACAGAAGAAATCGTAAAAGAGACTTTAGAGGACTTTGGATTCAAAGAATAAATGCAGCAGCTCGTGAGCATGGGATGGTCTATTCTACCTTTATGGGCGGACTGAAAAAAGCTGGCATTGAAATAGATAGAAAAATGCTTGCTGAGCTTGCAGTGCACAACTCAAAAGAATTTGCTCATATAGTTGAGCAAGTTAAGAAGGCGGGCTAAGCCTTAGATCTTTACTATTCATTTGTAGTAGTTATCCCGGGCTTGAACCCGGGATATATCTTCTGTTACCTGTACAAGATGGATCCTGAATCAAGTTCAGGATGACCGTGTTTTTCAGAGTTACTGAGGAGAAGGTTCATGATGACAAAGAAAGTCATCCCGGACACCTGATCCGGGACCCAAGCTGCGCTGAGGCTGCGTCTACTTTAAAAGTGGATCCTGTGAATCAAGTTCAGGATGACTGTGTTTCTTCAAAATGACTAAAGTTGGTATAAGTATGCTTATTAAATAAGACTTAATATCTTTGCCATACTTGCAATAGAAATTTTCAGTAGATTTCGTGCATTTATTATTGTAGAATGCGTTCATTATTTTTCAAATACGGATTTTAGTAGATGCAATTCTTTCCTCTTAGACTGATTCCTGCAGAGCCAAAATTTAACTTTATTTCAATCAATAAATATACATACATTATTTCAGTTGCTTTAATTGTTCTAAGCTTTGCTTCAATGGTGATGTTAAAGTTTAATTTTGGGATAGATTTTGCTGGTGGTATCAGTATGGAAGTAAGAACTGACAAAGAACCAGATCTTCCCAAAATGAGGGAAGTCTTAGGTCATCTTGGTATTGGTGAAGTAGTGCTACAAAATTTTGGAACTTCCAGAGATTTGTCAATTCGTGTTGGAGTTAGTAGCGAAGAGAATTTAATGCAAAATATCTCTTTGATTAAAGGCGCTCTTGAAAAGAATTTTGATTATAAATTTGAATATAGAAAGCAGGATTTTGTTGGACCGCAAGTTGGAGAGCAAATGATTGTTTCTGGCTCTATGGCAATGATTTTATCATTTCTCGCAATTATGATTTATATCTGGATTAGATTTGAGTGGCAATTTGGCTTAGGGGTACTAATTGCCCTTGTTCATGATGTGATTATTAGCTTAGGTTTTATGAGCATTACCAGATATGATTTTAACTTGAGTAGTATCGCAGCTATTTTGACTATTATCGGATATTCTGTGAATGACTCGGTGGTTATTTATGATCGTATTAGAGATAATTTGCGTAAATTTAGCAAAAAACCAGTCAATGAAATAATAAATAATAGCATTAATGAAACTTTATCTAGAACTACGGTGACAGTACTGACAACTTTGCTTGCTAATCTTGCTTTGATTTTATTAGGTGGAGAAGCTATAAAAAGTTTTAGTGTATTAGTGTTCTTTGGAATAGTGGTGGGAACTTTTTCATCTATCTTTATTTCAGCTCCCATTTTGACAATATTTAATTTAAAAAATACAAAAGAATAGTTATATGAGAATTTCAGCAAATGATATTAAAGCCGGGAATATTCTTGATTACGAAGGTGCATTGTGGATAGTAGCCAAAAACCCCGAACATACTAAGCCAGGAAAAGGTGGGGCGTATGTACAAGTTGAAATGAAAAACTTGCGTACAGGTAATAAACTTAATCAGAGATTCAGTTCAGTTGAATCTGTTGAGAGGGCGTTTCTTGAAATTAAGGAAATGCAGTTTCTTTATATGGAAGATAATAAGATGATTCTAATGGATCCAGAATCATTCGAACAGATTATGCTTGAGAAAGACATGCTAGGTGAAAAATTGCCATTTCTTGAAGATGGCATGATGGTAACTGTTGAATTTTACCAAGAAAAGCCACTTAGCATTAGACTGCCGCAAACGCTAGTTGTAGAAATCGAGCAAACAGATCCAGTGATCAAGGGCTCTACTGTAACATCATCATATAAACCAGCTATTTTAACTAATGGTTTGAGAGTAATGGTTCCCCCATATTTAACTACTGGTGAGAAAATAGTAGTTAAAACTGAGGATTTAACTTTTGTTGAAAGAGCGAAGTAATGGATAATGAACTTGAGATGATTGTCGATGCTATAAGGCATACTTCGAAGTTGTTACTGAGAGATTATTTTGAATTAGAAGGATTACAATCATCTGGGAAGACAGCTCAGAGTTTTAGTGAGAAGTCGCTAATTAAGGCCCAGGAAGTATTTAAATCCAAAATTGAAAAATACTTTCAGGTATTTTTTGACTATGCTCAAATAACAAATATTGCAGAAAAAAAGAAAGCTATTGTCATTGAATTTGATGGTTTTGATAATCTAACTAAAGCTATGCCATTTTTTTCTATTGTCGCTACTTTGCTGATAAATAAGAATGGTAGTTTAGTAGCCGAAAAGTCTGTTATAAAATTTCCAGCTCTTGGTGAAATATATTATACTTCTAGAGGAAAAGGTGCGTGGTTTGAGCGGATTATATTCAATTTTAGTGGTGCACTAAGAGTGCGAGTTTCAGGAACAGATAAACTTGAAGAATCAGTGATTGGCGCCACCAAGCATAATATGCTTGATCCAAGTCCTTCATCTATGCAGAGAGTTTTTGGTTGCGATTCGTATTTGCTAGTGTTAGCGATTTCAGGCAAACTTGATGTTGCAGCAATGAAATCAACGCCAATATTACAGCTTTTTTCAGAACTCTTTGCTTCTGAATCTGGAGGAGTTCAGTTGAATTTAAATGATAATATTTTTATATCTAATATTAAATTAAGTAAGTTAATAGCTCAACAAATCAAACTTAAAGGCTTAAGAAGAGTTTAGATACTCATGCGTCTTGTCTGAGGTGGCTTTTTCTTGGGGATGATCGTTGATGATCTAGTTCTTGCTTTATGCCCTTTTTGAGCTAGTTCAGCTCTTATCTCTTTTACTTTCTCTACTGTTTGTTCTAAGTTCACTGTTTTGTCAGATTCTTTTTGTGGTTGCAATGGTTTTGCTGGGTTATTTATTGATTGCCGCTGAATTTGTAATTCATTTATATTATTATACTTTGAGAAAGGGTTGTGAGCCCTAATGAAATCTTTACCAAAACTTGTTATGGCATGTATTACAGGGTTTCTTAGAGCGCTAATTTTTTCAACTCTATTTTCAACTTCTATTTTTTTCTTTTGAAACTCTTTTCTTATTTCTTCTGGAGTGAGGTGATTAAATTTATCATCCTTTTGCATTTCTTCTAATGCCATTTTTTGAATTCTTTGTTCTCTAACGGCTTCTCTTAATTCTCGTAAACTGTTATAACCTGGAGTATCTGGTTTATCGCGTTCAGAATCAATGGCCTGATAAAATTCTTGTCGTTTATTACTTATCGCATTATTAACAGAATTTTCAGAATAAAGTGACTTTGCAGATTTACCTATTGCAATAGCAGTGCCTAAAACCTTGCCTGATATTGCTGCTTTTCCAATAGAAAATACAGAGTTAGCAATATTTTTAAGTATAGCTTTACCGAAATCAAATCTATTAGTTTTATGGCCTGGTTTTATGTATCTCTCGGTGGTTGATTTTTTGTTTTCTCTATTAGTGGTTAGTAATTCACCTTTCAGAGCTTCAGCTAGTTTAGGGTTTTGTTCTAAAATCGCATTTTGATTTTCAATTGATGATCGGTTTGTAGATAGTAACTTTTGCTCCTTAATAAGGCGTCTAGTGTTTCTTAAGGTTAAAGTATCAGTGACAGCACCAATAGCCACTGTTGTTAGCCCAACTATAGCAGCAGGTATAGCGGCAGCTGTAATACCAAGTATCGCAAATCCTGCCATTGTAATACTAACAGTACGATCTAAAGCTTTACTAGTTGCAACTTTATATGCTGTATATTGTTGAATTTTTTGTACTTTTGCTTTAACGTTTTTTGTCCATTCAGAAAACTTCTTTTTCATAAATTTATATTATATTGATATATTCTATATCATACTATTAATTCAACTATTGATCAATTTATTAAGACCTAATACAGTTAATAATTTAGCAATATGGGTTTAAACTCATACTAATAATTTACACATAATTAGCTATGAAAGTTGATGAAAATCCGCCACTAGAAATAAAGAACCAGTTATAATAATGTTGATCTTTGGTTCATTCGTATTTGATATAGCTCTGATCGCATTCAATAAATTATCTTCAAATGAAAAGTCTATTCCGCTTTTGCTTGCAAGTTGAGCAAGACTGCTGGCGCTGATATTAGATGGCTCTGACATAACATTTACAGCTATTCCTTGTTTAACAATATCATTAAAATATGAGCAAAATGAGGTTGGATTTCTTTTTCTTGTCATACCTAGGATTAAATATATACTGCCGTCAAGATTTTTGGCCCATTCTGCTAAGACTTGCGCTCCGCTATCGTTGTGTGCACCATCAAGATAAATTTCAATATCAGAATTTCCTGTTAAGTTAAATGCTATATCTGATTCAACTTTTTCAATTCTGCCGGGCCATTTAGTTTCCACTAAACCGGAAGTAAATTGGCTTTGATTAATTTGAAAATAGTTGTTTAATAGTAGAACTGTAGCAATTGCACTTGATGCATTTAATATTTGATGGTCTCCAAGTAGTGCAGGGGTTGGTAAATCAAGTGATAGATTTTGTGATTTATATATAAATCCAGTATTACTTTTCTCTACAATAAAATCATATTCATAACAAAATGATGGAGAATTCATTCTTTCGCAAACACCAAGCAATATTTCATACGCCTGATGCATTTGAGGGCCGATTATACATGGCACACCAGCTTTTATAATACCTGCTTTTTCAATGGCAATTTGTTTAATATTAGAACCAAGAACTTCAATATGATCATAAGAGATAGGGGTGATTATTGTAGCAATGGGAGATTTTATAACATTGGTGCAATCTAGTCTGCCACCTAATCCTGTCTCAAGTATTAAAATATCTGCTTTTTCATCTGCAAATGCTAGAAACGCAGCGATAGTTGTTCCTTCAAAGAAGCTAAGTTCTATTTGTAATTTCTCGGCTACTGACCTTGCTTTATCTAGATAGAATTTTAATTGATAATCCGAGATATCTTGGCCATTTAATTTGATTCGTTCATTAAACTCTAAAAGGTGAGGTGATGTGTAGGTATGTATTTTAAGCTCAGCCTGCTTAAGAATACTGCTGAGGATTGCTACTGTTGATCCTTTACCATTAGTGCCGGCAATGTGAATAGTTGGAGGAAGTCTATCATGAGGACTGCCTAGTGCTTCGAGCAATCTTACGCAATGTTCAAGGCTTGCCTGTCCTTCTTTTTTCCAAAGTGGCACCTTGGGCCAATCAGGCATTCTTACCATATCGCAAGTAGTGTGTTATTTGATTGACAAAATGATATAATATCTACTAAATATATCAAGTTAAAACGTAAGGGTTGATATATGATTAATCTAACATTTCCTGATGGGTCGGTGAAGCAATTTACTTCAGGTATTACTGGTGCTGAAATTGCGGCATCAATTTCTAAGTCTTTGTCAAAAATTGCAATGGTTATAGAGGTAGATGGGCAACTTAAGGATTTATCTTTTCCTATAAAACATGATT
>JAAFHP010000082.1 GCA_013298405.1 Alphaproteobacteria bacterium
AAAGGGGTATCAAAAAGTGGTTGGGATTAGCGCTGCTACTGTTTTTGCACTAATTGGGGCAGTTTTTGTTAGTAAAGCAATCAAAGGGGAAGAAGCAAAGGGGCTTTCTGGTAATATTGATGATCCGGATTGGTGATTATTATGATGATCCTCGGGGTTAGTTAATAATAGTAAAAGGTTAAAAAATAGCAGATGCACACAGACCATTTCTGCTCAGCTGTGAAGAAATTAGTATCCTCAGTATTTAGTAGAAACGATTTTGGAAGTAGAAAACTCATCTATTCTATCTATAACAATTCTTAAACTAGCATTAATACTGTCAGCTTGAATTTGCTTGTTTTTAATTTGCGAGTCATTGGCAGTAACGGCAATAATATCAGGTTTAATATCTTGAACAAGCTGGTTATAATCTTTAAAACCCTTTAATGATGGTAGTAATAGAACATAGTCCACGTACTTTATTGCTACGAGATTCGCAGCGCGTTGAGATTGCGTATGTATGGGCGTGCGTTTTTTATATAAAGAAATAGTTTTATCAGGCTCTAAAGCAACAACTAATATATCACCTATAGATTTTGCATTTTTTAAAAAGTTTATGTGACCATAATGTAAAACATCAAAGCACCCACCAACTAGTACTACTTTTTTCTGATTAGGGAAGGATAAAGGTTCATGTAGCTTATATTGGGCTATTTTTGTAGGGTAAATAGTATTGCTACAAGAAGAAAGTAAAATCACTTGAATTATTAAAAAAGAAAAGCTTACCCAGTTAAGAGTCGATTTTTTAAGCATAGTGTGTTTTGTTAAATAACTTTGTTTTAGATAGCATTTATAATTTTGGCAGAGCTTCTATCGACTATTTCTTGATACGTTATTCCATTAGACTTTTTAATCAATTTAAGCCCCTCGGTTACAACATCAAAAACTCCAATATCAGTGATGATTCTATCAACGACTCCAACTCCTGTGAGTGGTAGGCTACATTCATCAACTAGTTTTGGTTCACCGTCCTTAGAATTGTGAGTCATTAGTATGACTACTCTTTTGATGTTTGCTACTAAATCCATTGCACCGCCCATACCTTTAATCATTTTACCTGGTATTGCCCAATTCGCTAAATCACCTTTTGTAGATACTTCTAGCGCCCCAAGTATTGTCAAATCAATATGCCCACCTCTAATCATAGCAAATGATTCAGCGCTATTAAAATAACTACTTTCAGGAAGTTCTGTAATAGTTTGCTTACCAGCATTTATTAAATCAGGATCTTCTTCACCTTCATACGGAAATGGTCCCATACCAAGCATACCATTTTCACTTTGAAAACAAACTTTCACTTGCGGTGGAATAAAGTTGGGTATATTTGTTGGTAATCCAATTCCTAAATTGATAAACTGCCCATCTCTGATTTCGAGTTCAGCTGCAATTTTACACATATCATCTACTGACCAGGACATATCAATTTTCTCCTTTTTTTCTTACTGTTACTTTTTCTATTCGTTTTTCATACTTTGACCCTTTAAAAAGTCTATGAATATAAATAGCCGGACTATGTATAGAATCAGTAGCAAGCTGTCCGATATCAACTATTTCTTCTACTTCACATATTGTTATTTTTGCGGCAGTTGCCATGATAGGATTAAAATTCCTGGCGGTTTTATTATACATTACATTACCAAATTTATCTGCCTTGTATCCTTTAATGATAGCAAGATCTGCAAAAATACTGCGCTCAAGCAAGAATTGTCGGCCATTAAATTCTCTTACTTCTTTGCCATCTGCGATTAATGTTCCAACCCCAGTTTTAGTATAAAAAGCAGGAATGCCAGCGCCTGCAGCTCGTATACGTTCTGCAAGCGTACCTTGAGGGTTAAGCTCTAGCTCTAGTGTTCCGTCTAGATACATTTGTTCAAAAATTTTATTTTCACCTACATATGACGAAATCATTTTCTTTATTTGGCCATTTTTTAGCAATATTCCTAGACCAAAATCGTCAACACCACAGTTATTACTGACAATAGTCAAATTTTTAACTCCAGATCGTGCAATAGCCGCGATAATATTTTCTGGTATACCGCAAAGGCCAAAACCCCCGGCGTGAATTAACATTCCATCCTTTAAAACTCCTTCTAGAGCATGTTCGGCATTGTTATAAAATTGTGTCATTGATCAATATTATTTAGTTCGTTACTTTTACCAAGTAGTTATTATACTCATCAGGTTTTACAACACAAAATTCTATTAGTAGTTACTTAGTTGTTTATTGACATATATTGCTTTATTGTTTACGACTTTGACATATGGCCAAATGTTTGAATATATAAAATGGATAAGGGATACCAAATTAGACTAGCAAAAGTGGAAGATATTGATGACCTTAATACTCTTCTTAGAATATCTACTTCAATCTGGAATAGAAGTGAAAAAGAGGTAAATGGAATTGTTGATTTGCTAAAACTGACCAAAGGTAGTTTAGATAGCTCAATATGTTATATTGCTCAAGCACAAGATAATTTAATTGGTTTTTTTTATGTAAATCATAATAATGATGAAAGGGGGTTAAATCCTGCTAGATTATATATTGCTCCAAAGTATATAAAAAAAGGGGTGGGAAGCAATTTATGGAATGAAGTAATAGACGAAATGAAAGTAGTGGGTATTAAGACTTTGAAATTTTTATCGGAGCCAAATGCAATTGGGTTTTATACCAAAAAGGGCGGATATATAGTTGGCGAGAAAGCAAGCGAAATAACTCCTGGATTGATGCTTCCAATAATTCAATTTGATTTAAAGAATAGGTGATATGTACATTGATAAGAATTTACCTAATTTTCTAACTGTCTTACGTTTGGTATCAATTCCAATAATAGTAATGACTTTTTACTTTGAGGATTCGGTTTTTGCTCACCGTCTTGGAGGTGTTCTATTCGCAATCGCAAGTCTTACAGACTTTTTTGATGGTTATTTAGCCAGAAAATATAACCTTATATCAAGTTTTGGTAAAATGTTTGATCCAATCGCAGATAAAGTACTTGTTGGTTGCGTATTAATTATGCTAGTACACGATAATAGGGCAGATGAAATTCCATGTTTGCTCATACTAGCAAGAGAGCTTGTTGTTGCTGGTCTTAGAGAGTTTCTAGCTCAAGTTCATGTTAGCGTCCCAGTAACCAGGTTAGCTAAAATTAAAACTACGATCCAAATGGTGGCAATGACAACACTTCTTGTGGGTTCAGTTGGATCTAGTATTCCATATGTAGACTTAATTGGTCATATTCTTCTTTGGATTGCAGCTATTTTGACTATTTTTACAGGATACTCGTATCTTACTGCGTGCAGTAAATACTTTTGAAACCGTCATTTATATAATTATCTTTTTCTACTTAATTTTTAAGTGATATCTTTGTTCTAATTGTTGTATATTAAGGTCCATATAACTATAAAGCGTCTTAAGAATAATGGAAGTAGTTACACGATTTGCGCCATCACCAACTGGTTATTTGCATATAGGATCAGCTAGGACGGCGCTATTTAACTATCTGTTTGCAAAACATAATAGTGGTAAGTTTTTACTGCGCATAGAGGACACCGATAAGCAAAGATCAACTAAAGAAGCCACGCAAGCTATTTTAACCTCTTTGAAATGGCTTGGAATGGATTATGATGGAGAGGTAGTTTATCAATCTCACAGGGAAAGTAGGCATCAGGAAATTGCAGATGAATTAGTAAAAAATGGTAAGGCATATTATTGCTTCTCATCGCAAGAAGAAATTGCCCAGCTTCGTCAAAAGGCGCTAGAAAATAAAGAGCATTTTATTTTTCATTCACCTTGGCGGGATAAAACATCAGATCAGTATCCCAAAGATATCAAACCGGTGGTCAGAATCAAAGCACCAAGAGAAGGAAACACAATTGTAAGAGATCAATTGCAAGGTGACGTGGTGGTTATGAATTCTCATTTAGATGATGTGGTTTTGCTTCGAAGCGATCGAACCCCAACATATATGCTTGCAGTAGTGGTAGATGATCATGACATGGGTATTACACATATTATTAGAGGAGATGATCATTTGAATAATGCTTCAAGACAACAGCTTATCTACCTGGCAATGGGGTGGCATATTCCAGTGATGGTTCATATTCCACTTATTCATGGACCAGATGGGGCAAAATTATCCAAAAGACACGGCGCTTTGGGAGTGGAAAGCTACCAGGAAATGGGGTACTTGCCAGAAGCGCTTAATAATTATCTATTGAGGCTTGGGTGGTCTCACGGGGACAGTGAAATAATATCAAATAGTCAAGCGATTGAATGGTTTACTATGGAAGGTCTTGGTAAGTCGCCAGCTAGATTAGATTTTGCCAAAATGAAGCATCTTAATGCTCACTATTTAAGGCATTACACTAATATGGAACTGGCTAAAATAATATATACCAATTTCCCAAAATTAAGCGATAAATCAAAGAATAACATCTATTTAGCGCTAGATTCCATCAAACCAAGAGTAGAGTTAATTACAGAGCTTAGTGATGTCGCAAAAATATATATTATTGATGATGAGATTAAAATTGAACATGACGCATCACAGATTATTAAAGATGCTGATGCTAAATTAGTTTCAAAAGTAGCTGATGTCATTGAAAAAATAGAAGAATTTAGTAAAGATAACATTCAAGTTGAACTTACAGCGCTTGCTAATTCGGTGGAAATGAAACTGGGAGAATTAATGAAAATGGTCAGGGCATTCATAACAGGAAAGGTCAATTCACCAAGTGTTTTTGAAGTAATAGAGATAATAGGAAAAGAACAAAGTTTAAAACGCCTTTATAGATGACAAAACAGCAGCTTGAGCATGATTTTCAAACAAATAGATTAAGTAGTAGTTATTTAATCTGCACTGATGATGTAGATAAAGCATTTGATGAGGTAAAAGATTTTATTTTTACCCGTTTGATTGGGGGTAGTAATAGCTCTAATCCAGATTTTTTATTAGTTAAGAAAATAGATAATAAGGTAAAGAATATTTCTGTTGATCAGATACGTACTTTGCAAAAGTTTTTGTATAGAACTTCAGTGATTTCAGGTAAAAGAGTAGCGCTAGTACATTCTGCGGATCAAATGAATATCAATGCGGCAAATTCTTGTCTTAAGGTGCTAGAGGATACGCCAAGTGGTGCATTTATTTTTTTAATAACGAACTTTCCGGCTAATATAGTTTCTACCATTAGATCAAGATGTAAAATTATTCCTGCTCGTTATCATATGACAATTAATAATGAGCAGGAAGAAGAGTACTTGAAAATATTAAATAAACAAACTCCAGTAGATGAAGTTATAAAATTTTTAAAGAAATTTGATCAGAAAGACCGGTCTTTATGGGAGCAGTTTAGTTCGTATTTAGAAGGGCTACTTGCTAAGTTTTATGTATGTAGTAATAAGATGATTTTACCTCTGACAATTTATGAACAAGAAGTATTTGGTCAGCTTAATTTGAACCAGAAAGTTAATATTACAACGAAATACAATGCGGTTAAGCAGATCATAGAACTTACAAATAGTTTTGATTTAGATTTAAAGTCTAATTCCTTGCTGTTAATAGAAAAATTTAAGGAATAAGTTATGAATTTCTTTTTTCAGCCTGTTAGATCTGTAGTATCTATAAAAGACACCACAGAAAAAGCATTGCTGAGATTAGGGATAAAGAATATAAGAGATTTGTTGTTTCATA
>JAAFHP010000083.1 GCA_013298405.1 Alphaproteobacteria bacterium
AAAAATAAGTTGCAGCATTTAAGTAAAGTGAAGTCTAGAACTACTCACTGGCTAATGAATAAAGCAATTAATGATTATGTAGAGAAAGAGGAGACAAAAGAAAGATTAAGGCAAGAAACTTTATCCAAGTGGAAAGAAGCAGAAGCTGGCAAAGTAACGTCACATGATAAAGTTATTGACTGGTTAGATAGCTGGGGAAATTCTAATGAAAAGGGTAGACCATAGATGTTTAAAATACTATGGCTTGATTCAGCCGTAAATGATTTAGCACGACTAAGATCATTTATAGCGGAAGTAAATCCAAATGCTGCAAGCAAAGTAGCCAATATTATAAAAGTGGCAACGAATAATTTACAAGAATTTCCGTTGATAGGAAAACCTGTAGAAGAATTAGATGACTTCTATGATTTATTTATTGAATTTGGTGCTAGTGGTTACCACTTGAGATACAAATTATTTAATGAAAAAATATACATAGTACATATCAAGCATTCAAGAGAACTAGACTTTTGTGATTTAGATTAGACTATAAGTAAACCAGTATCAACTAGCTATTTTCATCGACTCCCAGCACACTTACTTCATCTATATCATGCTTAATAACATCTTGTGCAAGTTCTGCTACTGAACATAAGTCCAGCTCATCTGCAACTTTGCTTGCTTCTTTTATAAATTTCTTATTACTGCATATCTTTGCTACTTCCTCTGGAGTTCTATCATCACTATCTACAGCGCTAAGTAATTTAAGTAGCTGCTTAGAATAATAGGTATCTACAATTACCTTCCAAACCTTAGTGGCTTTCTTATTTTTAGATAACTCATGAAGGAATGTAGTATCCTGCGCGCCATCAGTATCATATTTTGATACAAGCGAATATCCACCTTTAATCATAAATATAGCTAAATTTTGATATCCAGATTCATAAGCTACAGCAACTACTGGTTTACCCTGAGAACTGGAGTCCATAGACACTCCAAACTCAGAAAATAGCGATACCATACTACAGTAGCCAAGCTCAACCGCTTGACCAAAGGCAGTACGACCATGTGTATCTTCTATAGACATACTTGCTCCAAACTTTAGTAGATTTCTAGCAACCGGTACGTTGTTTATTACGCAGGACTCATGCAGGGCAGTTATACCATAAATATCTTGCTTGTTTAATATTTCAAGTCTGTGCTCTTTATTACTGAGTATTAATTCTATTGACGTACGCTTACTATATGTTACTGCATAATGTAACGTACTTCTGCCTAAAACATCAACATCCTCATAAATACCAGACACAGCAGAAAATTTGAGCAATTTACTTAAAACGAAAGTATCACCCCTTTTAGCTGCAAAATGACTTATGGAAATACCTAGATCATTTTTTTCAAGACCACAAAATTCTTCCCTCTTAGCGACTACAAAATCATGAGCTAAAAATCTTTGATAAGCTTTTTTAGATCCAATAATACTAGAAAGCTCCTCTGCTATTGTTTGCGCATCATGCTCACAAGCAATAATAGACAATGAACTGAGTATTTTTAGTGAACTTAGATTACTACGACTTATTAATGTAAAACACAGTTTAAAAAAAGAGTAAATTTCCCCGGCAGTTTCATCTTTCTCAAAAACTGCAAGGGCTTTTTTCATTTTACCCTAATTGCTTCAATACCCATATCAGGCTCCTACAACATACTCTTAACTTTCATGTTAATACAATGGTAATATAAAAATCAAGTTAAAAATACATTTAGAAATTAACCGCCCTTTTTGATATCAATTAGATTATATAAATCACCGTGTATTTTGTAGCTTAAGCCACTCAAATACAACCCTTCTGCTAACTCATATTCATCCGCATGTGTATATATTGCGATTTTATATTTAGAACCATAGTCATGTGTTACAGTGAACCTATCAATCTGTGGCACACGCTTTAACTTCTCGCTAACTATTTCTAGCTCTTCTCTGTTAAAAACATCAAAATTCATTATAATTGGTTTTGGCTCATCTATTATGTTTTTAGCCACTTTCTTTTTTTCCTCTTCAATAATAGATTGACGCAATACACCATACTGATTCAGTGTGTTGTCAACAAAGGTTCTTACTGTAATAGGTATTTCATCAAGTGAGTTTAATTCGTATTCTTCTTCAAGAATTTCAGGTTTAGGCAAATTTGGTTTAAATACAAACTTCTTTACCTTCATAATACTCTTATAGTTGGTACGATCGGTGAAAAATTCCGCTGTAACAACCATAACATTTTTGAATAGAACATTATTAAATATTTTAATAAATTCATTCAAATCTAGGTGCAACACTGTTTGTTCATTGATTTTTTCAGTAAGAAAAAGATTTTTTTTCGGCAAATATATTTTATGATTTTCAAATTGCCTTCTTGAGTCATTCCAAATACTATTCCACCTTTTATCTTCTTCCCATATATTCATGGTATTACGTTGCTTAAAAACTGGAATAATTATATATTCATAGAACTTGTCATTTATCTCTTCTCCGCCATATTCTAGGATCATACTGAATAACTTACCCTTGTCATAAGCATAGGTTACCGTAGCATTATACCTATCAACTAGACTTACTTCATTTTCGACTTCTGTTACACTAAAAACAGATTTTAACTTAGCGTATGACACTTGTTTGATATAATCAGTTGGCAGTTTAAGCTTATCGGCGAGTAATAACAGCGAACGCCACATACCAAGCTCATTGGCTTTGATTTTTGCTTCGTGAATATTATTGCCACTTGCTTCAATAAATATATCATTTATCTCGAGCTTCTCAGCTTTTGATATACTTGATACACTCAGTATCAAGATGAATATCAATACATCTTTAATACAATTAGCCATCTTTTTTTGCATCACTTCCAGCCTCGGGTTTTTTAGCCACAGCCACTGCTGCTGGTCGAATCAATCTATCTTTTATTCTATAACCAACTTGCATAGTAGTAACTATATTACCAGGGTCATACTCATCTGTCATTACTTGAGAGATAGCATGGTGTGAATGATAGTCAAATTTATCCCCAGGATGAGGCTGGATTATCTCTAAATGATGTTTGTTAAACACTCCAGCTAACTCAGATCTAGTCATCTTGATACCTTCAATAACATTTGCAAGCCCCTGAGATAAGTCATCCGGTAAATGCTCAAGTGCCCTCACTAGATTGTCCATCACTGGCACCAAATGATCAACTTTGTCTTGAAGTTTGTTTATTTCCTCGGCATAGTCAGTTTGCAACACTTTTGCATCTTCAACATTAGTCTCGATTTGCTCACTAGTATTTTCAATATCTTGCTGTTCTTGTTTTTCCATCTTCAATTTTTCATTTCTTAATTTTATGTTTTATATATAGTTTCAGTTATAAACACATTCAAGACTAAATGAGAATAATTTATGAGACCATCAGGACGAAAATTCGATCAATTAAGACAAATTACTATAGAACCAAACACGTTGATAAACTCAGAAGGGTCGTGCACGATTAAATTTGGAAACACCCATGTGATATGCTCAGCTAGTTTTGACCAGTCCGTCCCTAGGTTTGTAAAAGGTAGCGGCGCAGGATGGATTACAGCGGAATATGGAATGCTGCCAAGATCAACAGATCAAAGAATGCAAAGAGAAGCAAGTAATGGCAAGCAGAGTGGTAGAACTCTTGAAATACAAAGGTTAATTGGTAGATCCATGAGAGCAGCAGTTAATCTCAAATTACTTGGCGAAAGACAAATATACATTGATTGTGATGTGATCAATGCTGATGGAGGAACTAGGACAGCAGCAATTACTGGTAGTTACGTTGCCCTCCACCTAGCTGTCAGAAAACTATTAGATAGAAGGCTTATTAAGCATAATCCACTAATTAACCAAATTGCAGCGGTATCTTGTGGTATTAGAAACGGCACAGCCATTCTTGACCTTGATTATGAAGAGGACAGCACCGCGCAAGTAGATGCCAATTTCGTTTTTAATAATAAGGACAATATGATCGAAATACAAGGAACTGGTGAGAATAGTGATTTTAGCAAAAATCAATTGATAGAAATGATATCCCTTGCTGGAAAAGGCTGTGCAGAGTTATTTAAACTGCAAAATAAAATACTACTGGGTATTTAAAATTAGTTTAAAATTTTAAATACACAAAATCTGCATGTTGTAGAAAAATAACATAGTGCATTAAGGCCTATGTTCATCATAATTTTAACTAGTTTTATGTATCACTCACTTACCCCCAACAACTACATATAGTATGTCAAGTAAAAAAATATACTAAATATACAATTATTCCTATTGAAGTTCATATACATTATGCCTATCATCTTCCTTAGAGAATTTATTAAGGAAACATCAGTCATGTCAAATGCAAAAAAGACTAAATATAAAGTTAAAATTGATAATTCATGCAATGAACTTTTGACTGATTTTGGTAAAGCAGTTCTAAAAGATCGCTATTTACTCAAAAACGAGGATTATCAGGATCTTTTTGCACGCGTTGCGTCATACTATGCAGATAGTAATGAGCACGCGCAAAGAATATATGATTACATCAGTAAGCTATGGTTTATGCCTGCTACACCCATTCTTAGCAACGGCGGTACGGATCGTGGTATGCCTATATCATGCTTTCTCAATGAAACAGGTGACAGCCTAGAGAGTATTGTGGATTTATGGACTGAAAACGTTTGGCTAGCATCCAGAGGCGGCGGTATAGGTAGCTACTGGGGCAATGTTAGATCAATAAATGAAGCTGTACACGGCAATGGAAAAACTTCAGGTATTATTCCTTTCTTAAAGGTGCAAGATTCAATGACACTTGCTATCTCACAAGGCTCACTCCGAAGAGGAAGTTCAGCTGTTTACCTTCCTATTGACCACCCTGAAATTGAAGAATTCATCGACCTAAGACGACCAACTGGTGGGGATATTAATAGAAGAGCACTGAATATCCATCACGGCGTAGTAATACCAGATGACTTTATGGAAGCAGTGGAACAAAATAAAGAGTGGAATTTAGTCAGTCCTAAAACTAAACAAGTAATTCATACAGTCAATGCAAGAGAATTATGGATTAAACTTCTTACCACCAGAATAGAAACAGGAGAGCCATATCTATTGTTCATTGATACAGTAAATAAATACATACCGGAACATCATAAGAAACTTGGATTAAAAGTAAAAACTTCAAATTTATGTTCAGAAATAACGCTTCCAACAGGTCTTGATCACCTAAATAATGAAAGAACTGCTGTATGCTGCCTATCATCTGTGAATCTGGAATATTTCCACGACTGGCAGAATGATAAAAACTTTTTACCTGACGTTATGAGATTTTTGGATAATGTATTGCAAGACTTTATTGACGAGGCACCAGAGACAATGAAAAGAGCTAAATATTCGGCAATGAGAGAAAGGAGTATTGGCCTTGGAGTAATGGGATTACATTCATTCTTGCAGGCACAGAACGTCCCTATTGAATCCGTAATGTCTAAAGTATGGAATAACAAAATCTTTGAGCACATAAGTAAAGAAGTAGACTTAGCTTCCAAAGAATTAGCAAAAGAACGCGGAGCTTGCCCTGATTCTAAAGATGCTGGATCTAATGAGCGTTTTAGTAATAAAACATCTATTGCACCAACAGCTTCTATTTCCATTATTTGTGGCAACTCTTCTCCTGGAATTGAACCCTA
>JAAFHP010000084.1:0-5075 GCA_013298405.1 Alphaproteobacteria bacterium
CATTATCGGCTCAAGTAATTTCGCTCCAGCTTTAGGCATACCCTCTCTAAATGCCGCTCTTGCTGCAATCTCGAAAGCAAGGACGCTAGAGTCAACTTCATGGAAGCCACCATCTATTAATGTAGCTTTAAAATCAATCATTGGATAACCAGCAACTACGCCAGTATCCATAATGCTTTTAATACCCTTTTCAACACCTGGAATAAACTCTTTTGGCACAGAACCACCAACAATCTTACTATCAAAAGTAAAGCCAGTGCCTGATTCAGACGGCGCAAATATTATTTTAACTCTAGCGAATTGACCAGCACCACCTGATTGCTTCTTGTGTGTGTAATCTATTTCATAAGAAGTAGTAATAGTTTCACGATAAGCAACTTCTGGCGCTCCAACATTAGCCTCTACTTTAAACTCTCTCTTCATCCTATCAACAATAATCTCAAGATGAAGCTCCCCCATTCCTTCAATGTTTGTTTGACCATTTTCTGAAGACGTCACTCTAAATGACGGATCCTCGGAAGCTAGTTTTGCTAATGCAAAACTCATTTTTTCTTGATCAGCCGTGGACTTAGGTTCCACAGCTAACTTAATTACCGGCTCAGGGAATTCCATTCTTTCTAGAATTAAACCTACATCCACAGCACATAACGTGTCTCCAGTAGTGGTGTTTTTAAGACCAGCAAGAGCCACTATATCACCAGCTACCGCCTCTTTTACATCTTCACGATCATTCGCATGCATTAAAAGCATACGACCAACACGCTCTTTTTGATTTTTAACAGTATTTACAACTGTTGATCCAGAAACCAGTTTACCAGAGTATATTCTAGCAAAAGTCAGTGACCCAACAAAAGGATCCGTCATAATTTTAAATGCAAGCGCTGCAAACGGTCCGTTTTCAGTATTTTCAATTGTTGTTTCATTGCCATTAGAATCGATTGCCTTTGTCGGAGGAATATCAAGAGGCGACGGCAAGTAATCAATTACCGCATCTAGCAATGGCTGCACGCCTTTATTTTTAAAAGCCGAACCACAAATAACTGGCACAAACTTACTTTTAATAGTCCCTTTTCTAATGCAAGATTTCAGCTGCTCTTCAGAGATTTCCTCACCACCTAAATAGTGCTCCATAACCTCATCATCAACTTCTACTGCCGTTTCTAGCAGCATAGTTCTGTACTCTTCAGCTTGCGCTTTTAAATCAGCTGGAATTTCTCCATATTCATACTCGGCACCTAATGAGCCATCTTTCCATATAATGGATTGCATTTTTACCAAATCTACAACACCTTTAAACTCATCTTCTGAACCAATTGGCAATTGTAATACTAATGGAACAGCCCCAAGTCTGTCAGAAATCATCCCAACACACCTAAAGAAATCAGCCCCAGCTCTGTCTAATTTGTTAATAAAGCACATTCTAGGAACGTGATATTTATCAGCTTGTCTCCACACAGTTTCTGACTGCGGCTCAACACCAGCTACTCCATCAAAAACAGTTACAGCACCGTCAAGAACTCTTAAAGAGCGCTCAACTTCAATAGTAAAGTCCACGTGGCCAGGAGTATCAATAATATTAATTCTCTTACCATTCCAGAAACAAGTTGTGGCAGCTGAAGTAATGGTAATACCCCTTTCTTGCTCTTGCTCCATCCAGTCCATGGTGGCACCACCGTCATGCACTTCGCCTATGTTGTGGGACTTACCTGTATAATACAAAATACGCTCTGTCGTCGTAGTTTTCCCAGCATCAATGTGAGCACAAATGCCAATATTACGAACCTCAGATAATGATCTCTTAGACATATATTATTACCTCTGCTGCTGCGCTCTTTGAGCAAAGTGCGAAAACGCTTTATTTGCTTCGGCCATTTTATGAGTATCTTCTCTTTTCTTGATCGCAACACCTCTGTTATTGGCGGCATCAAATAATTCTTCAGCTAATTTTTCCACCATACTACGACCAGAGCGCTTTTGAGCCGCATCTATAATCCAGCGCATAGCCAGAGCATACCCCCTTCTCTCATCCACAGGTGATGGCACCTGATAATTAGCACCACCAACTCGCACTGAAGTAACTTCCACGTAAGGTTTTACATTGTTTACACAGTCCGTGAAAGTTTTAAATGGGTCAGAACCATGTCTCTTTTGCACTCTATCAAAAGCACCATATACTATTCTTTCAGCTAAAGATTTTTTACCACTTACCATAATGTTATTGATAAATTTTGATAACAAAACACTTTTATATTTAGTATCAGGCTTGATCACTCTTTTTTCAGCTGCATGACGTCGCGACATTTTATACCTATATCAATTTATTTTAAAAAAAATATTATTGCCCTTTAGAAGAAGCACCATAGCGCGAACGACCTTGTTTCCGCCCTTTAACACCTTGAGTATCTAAGGCACCTCTGACTATGTGATACTTAACACCAGGCAAGTCAGGAACTCTTCCACCCCTTACTAAAACAGCTGAGTGCTCCTGCAAGTTATGACCTTCACCAGGTATATACGCGTTAACATACTCACCATTACTCAAACGCACTCTAGCAATTTTACGCAACGCTGAGTTTGGCTTTTTAGGTGTTACCGTTTTAACAATTACGCACACACCTTTAAGAAACGGGTTTGATTTAAGAGCTGGAGACTTACTTCTTTTGACTTTACTTTGTCTTCCGAATCTGACCAATTGGTTATTTGTTGGCATTACAATACTTCTTATATTTAATATTTAAAAAAACAACAGGGGCCACATTCTACACCACCTGATTCTCATATTCAAACGAAAATTTTGGCAAACTATACTTAACTTTTTTCTTATTTGCAAGTGCTTTATTATAAGAATTGCCTAAAAAGCATATTCCATATAGCGTTCCACTTGGCATTAGTGTATGCTGCATTCACGGATAATTAATTAATTTTAGGACCTTTTGATGCTTTCTGAATTTTATCATTGGTATGGAGAAAACAAGTCTATTTTCCTACTGCTTAATCACTATACAAATGTAGGAATATTGCCTAAAGTTTTATACTATATTTCCAATGTATTTTTTATTGCAAACTTTGCTGTTGCGTATTTATTAATTCTTACTTACTTACTAATAAAAACCATACGCTCTGGCAACAAGATAGAATTCTTTTGGTCTTGGTATTATGAAATGGTAAAAATTGGAATTTGCTATAGCGTATTTGGCTTAATTTTTGCCGCACTAAAATTCGGTGTAAATCTAGCTAGACCGTTTTGCTCGCTGGATAAAGCAGATTTTATCACCATTGCAAATACTGGATTAGAGCGCTGTTTATCATCATTCCCAAGCGCTCATACAGGGCTTAGTATACTAGTGACTTATTGCTTATGGCCACATATAAACAAATATTACAAGTGTTTATGCATGCTAGTAGTTCTTTTAGTATCTTTATCCAGAATTACATTAGCGATGCACTATCCAGCTGATATAATCTACAGCAGCATCATAACAATACTAGCGATATGTATTGGCATCACAATGTTTAGGCTACTTAAAGATAATCTTATCGCACTCATAGGGAAAATAATTGTAACAAGGGTATAACTTTGTCATCGTACATACGCAACGAAAGCTTGTTTAGAACGCCTTAGTTAGTTTCTCGCTCAACTATAGATAACACCCAATCAAGTATTTCCACTTCATTTCTTGGATCTCCTCCAAATATATGATCTGGAATCAAGGATTCTTCTAACTTATAGTCCGGCTGCACTCGCACCTGGGCTGGGTAAAATAAATCAAAATATTTACTCGGCGATAAATCTTTGTAGGCATGTGAATAAATACTTTGTACTGCTGTTTGTTGACCAAGATGAGTAACCCCAGGAATTTGCTTAAGCTCTTTGACAAAATTCCAACAAGTACTGCGACAGAAATTATCAGTCAGCACATATATTTTTGCTCTAAATGGCTTGTTATCCGTATTAGTATATAAGTTCTCTGTATCATCATATATACTCCATTTTTTAGTATAGTAACTCTCGCCCTTTTTCATTGACGTAATGTACGACTTCACCGAAGATGCATCATATTGCTGTCTAAATTCAACAAGATTTTTCTTACTGATCCTAATTTTCTTTATCCAATCTTTATTATAATCATGAGCGGACTTAAGAGATTGTAAGTAAAGATCTCCCCAGAGATTTCTGATAATTGGAATTGCCCATTTACTAGACCCTCCTCTATTACCTCTCATATCAAATATTACAAACTCCTCTTTAGCTAAGGCATTTTTAAGTGTTGATAGCATTCCTGTGTAATACACAACTTCTTTTTTACTAGGAAAAAAAGAGGGAATTTTAATCCATACACCATTTGAGAGCATCTCAACTGAAAATGACTTATTGACATCTGGTTGTCTTAATTTTTTGACAGTTTCAAGAGCTTGACCTTTTAGTTCAGTATATTTTAAATCCAACAACACCTTATTGCCATCATGCATTACCGTTACTTTTCTAGGGGTGGGTTTAAATCGGTTACCATCAATTATAAATGCAAAAACACTTGCTGATATGGTGGTTAATTCTGATTCGTCATTTGCATAGAATGGCTTCACGTAATCTTCGTAATATTCTTCTATAGTTAAATTATCTATATGAGTTACCTTATCACCAATGCTTATGCCCTTTAAATATGTGAGCGATGGATTCTTATATACAACTCTAAAATGACCATCCACTTTTCTTGTTACTACAAAACCAGGATACATTTCTGCAGGCAAAGGATAATACCCTCTGATGCTAACATGAGATTGACCGAAACCATTAACATAATATTTCATTATGTAATAGCAATCATCCTTATCTCCAATTGATTCAATTAACTCCAGAGCATCTTCATACCCTTTGTTGTACCAATAATGAAAATCTTTATCATCCTTGTTGGCGTATGAAGCAGAGTTCTCTTCCAGCTGATTTTGAATAAAATCTAAATCTGTCATACACTGCTGCTTAAGAGTTGTAATATCTCTTGAATTTGCCAGTGCATTTGACCTAAAAACGGTAATAATTAAACTTATAACAAAAAGTAATATTATCCTTTTTTTTC
>JAAFHP010000084.1:5085-5542 GCA_013298405.1 Alphaproteobacteria bacterium
ATCATCATGTCAAGTTTATTAACTCTAAGTGAGTTATACTAAAACTAATTGGTATAAATCACAAATAAATTAGCCGCAGTAAGACTTAAGTAAATAAAAAAAGTACTTATTTACTACTCTCTATCTCTCTTAAAGAAACTAGGAACCTCTTGAATATTTGACGACGATCTTTCCTGGTGTGCAGGAGGCATCTCGTGGGAAAACTTATCCTCTTGTTGTTCATTAGCATTTAGGGAGTTCCACATACGACGTAAAAAAGAAACTCTAGGCTTACCGATTTCATAATTATTCATTTGATTACTTTCAGTTTTAATTTCCATTTTTACCCTTTGTTCCTGGTGATCATGATCGTACTGCTCTTCACGTATCCCTGAACTATCTGAACCTGAATATTCATTAAAGACCGGTGGATGATCCGCTAAGTCATCACTAAAATGATTAGGAGAGTCACTTTCTT
>JAAFHP010000087.1 GCA_013298405.1 Alphaproteobacteria bacterium
ATAGCAATACTGAAACAGTTCTTAGCCCTGCCTCTGTAGCCTTTTGCCATTTTTAAGATTTTTTTATGACGGTTTTTAGAAACCAAACCTGATTTTGCTCTTGTCATTGCTTCCCCCTATTTCAATCCATACGGAAGGAACTTTTTCTTAATTCTCTTAGTGTCTGAATCACTAAGGACTTCTGTTCCACGTAAATTTCTAAGTTGTGCTTTTGAGCAATGTCTCATCAGATGCTGCTTTCCTGTCTGACCGGCCTTAATTTTACCACTAGCAGTAATTTTAAGACGTTTTTTTGCCCCAGAATGGGTTTTCATTTTAGGCATTTTTTCCTCTATTATTTGGTATTTAAATCTTAATTTATTGTTTTTAAAGATCTTTATGAGTGTTATTAGGCATACCAACAGCCACGACACTCTAAAATCATGAAAATTATACATATATTACGGCTATTTGCAAGTACTTATTTCGCTATAGCTATACCTGCAAGTACAACAAACTCAATTCATTAGACAACAAAATTAGATTTAATCTTGCACTAAACCCTTCACTCTATTAGCAATTTTATAAATTTCTTTACGGCTTATTTTATCTCCATATTTCTTAAAAGCTTCATCACTCGCGCTTTTTGCACTACTGCCACCCTTAATTAATCTAGCAATATAACTCTCTAATTGCTCAATTGAAACTTCATTGACATCATTCCCATCAATAATAAGAACTATTTCCCCTCTTGGAGGATGTGATTGATAATATTCAATAAGCTCTGCAAGAGTTTTTGTATTTGATTCTTGATACATCTTTGTTAGCTCCCGTGATACATTTGCTAAACGATTGCCAAATATTTTAAAAGCAATCTCAAGACTATCAATCACTCTAGGAGATGTATCATAAAAAATGAGCGAACATGTCAATTGCATTAAAGAGCTAAATAACCTCTCTTTACTTACTGTGGTCTTAGGGATAAAACCTGCAAAATAAAATTTATCAGTAGGAAGCCCTGATAGAGTAAGGGCCGCAATAAGAGCACTGGGCCCGGGAATAATATCAACATGCAAACCAGAGTTCTTAAGTTCACGTACTAATTTATACCCCGGGTCCGAAATAAGAGGAGTCCCAGCATCGCTAACCAAACTTACCACCTTCCCCTGACTTATCAGGCTTTTTATAAAATCCCTTGTTTGAACATCGCTGTTATCGTTGTAAACCTTTAAAGTGGCATTAATCTTATGTTTTTCTAGTAATTTTTGAGAAACTCTGGTATCTTCACAAAAAACTACATCTGAGCTTTTAAGCGTATCGATTGCTCTGATACTTATATCGCTTAAATTACCGATTGGAGTTGAGACAACATATAAGCCAGGTTTGATCTGCACTTCTTTTCTTTGGAGAAATTAATTATGAGTACTATAAAACAATTTTTGATTAACTTCATCATAACTTTAACAACATTATTTATTATCAGTGGTTGTGCGCAGAATGGGGAAAATAAAAACTCAAGAAATTCGTCTAAAGAAAAAGAAGTGGATATCGCTATCATTTTACCACTAACTGGGGCAGACACTAAGAGCGCCAAAGAATATGCCAAAATGATCAAGCTTGGTTTATCCGACGGAACAAAAACTAAATTGCGTGTTACAACGTACGATTCTTCGAATAATGAAACTTTGATGCAATCACTGGATGCTATACTTGACAATGGTGTGGATATTGTGATCGGCCCCGTGTTTTCAGAAGAAACTAAAATAGTTGCAGAAAAATTAAAGGGAAAAGGCGTAATTATCATCTCGCTCTCAAATAATCCAGTCCTAGCCGATAAGCAAACATATGTGTTCGGCCACGCTCCAATGAGACAACTTGAACAAATAACAAACTACTTCCTAGATAAAAACCATAAGAATTTTATTGCACTTCTGCCCTCTAGTCGCTATTCAAATACTGTTAGCAAGGTCTTACAGGATATGATTGTATCAAAAAATGCTAATTTAGCAAAAGTAGAACTTTATGCAAATACGCCTGAGGAGATTGAAAAATCAATATCCTCAGTTAATGAAACAGTCGAATCTTTCAATGAAAATGACGATGAGCTGACAAGACCTGTCGTATTCATTGCAGATGACCCATCCGCACTAGAGAGTATTTTATCTAATATTAAAAAACTTGGTCTAGACAAAAGGGCTATCATTGCAGGGGACAGTAGAATTGACATTAATATGCAACAGAACATCACCACCACTTTTACAAGTTCAGTGAACCTAGTGAATTACGAATTACCTGCAAAAGCTGCAAAATTTGGCATTAATCATTTATCATTTATTCATGTCTTAGCTTATGATGCTGGAAGGATGGTAGCTAATTCGATTGGTAGCGCATATAAAAAGCAAGATTTTATTGCTAACTTAAACTCTACATCTCCGTTTCCTGGAGCTTCTGGACAAATAGCTTTTGTTGAATCTATTGCTCAAAGAAAATATGATATTTTAAAGAAAGAAAACGGTAATTACAAAACTGTTTCTACTGAATAGCCTAAAACACCTTTAAATTTCTGACCTAAATAACAGCATTAAATGCACTTGGTATTTTAGAGGTGATATTATAACTTTCTCCAAATAGTGACTCAGGAATATTGATGCTGCTTGCATGCAACATCATCCTAATGTATTTCTCACCACCGTACTTCATATCCCCTAAAATTGGGCAAGAAAGAAATTTACCATGTACCCTTAGCTGATGTGTTCTTCCAGTTTTCGGCCTAAATTCTACTAAGGAATATTTTTGATTAGTTTTTAATAGAGTATATTCAGTTTCTGCTATCACACCATCCTCATTTATATCAACAATTTCATATTCTTTACCATTCTTGCTAATTTTATTGCTAATAATTCCATGCTTTTTAGAAGGTGCACCACACAAAACAGCATGATAAGTTTTTTTTATTTCTTTATTTTTGAAAGCATCACCTAAGATTCTTGCGTTTTCATAGCCAATCGCAATCAGTAAAATTCCGCTAGTGTTTTTGTCCAATCTATGTACTAATTTATATTCCGCTACTTGCGATTGATTCATATAGCCAAGTGCATCATCGATTGATAAACTAATTTTGCTACCACCTTGCACTGCCAGACCACAAGGTTTAGCAATTGCAATAAAGTATTTGCACTTAAAGATTAAATAACTCCCTAGTAATTTATCTGCCAAAGAAATGACTCCGCTACTATACGATTTTTTAACCTCATTTTCTTCATTCAGTAAATTATGGGCAATTTCTACTTTATCCTCATAAATAAGGCGTAAATTAGACTTAGCTTTCTTACCATTCACAAGAATTCTTGACTGTCTAAGACTTTTCTCAATTATACCTTGAGTAATACTAGGTATTATTCTTCTTATGTATCTATCTAATCTGATTTCTTGCTTAGTATTGACTATATAACTATTCATTACATTAACTCGGTTTCTGTGCATCTAAGAAGAAAATATACTCTTAAAAGAGCGCTGAGCAAAATAACAGCCCCGACTTGATGAATGATAGCAAGTGATGTTGGCACTAAGTATATTAGTGTAACAACTCCAAGAACAAATTGTACTACTAATACTAAAAAGAGCATAAAAAGAGCACGATTCAATTTCGTTATCCTTAACTTATAACCTTTAATTAGCAGTAGTAGCACACAAATTGTAGCTATATATGCTCCAAATCTGTGGATAAATTGGATAAATACTGGATCATATAAGCTAGCACCATTTTGCCATATTTCATCAGGAATTATTGATTCGCCCATCAAAGGAAACTGATTATATATTAATCCCGCCTTTAATCCGGCTACGAAAGCACCAAAGATAATCTGCAGAAATAGTATTAATATTGTGATTAATGCTATCACCTTTATGGCTGATATATTTGTCCTAGCAGGAATCAGTATAATTTCTCCAGAAGATTTAAAAAACTGCCAAAGCAGTATTGTATATAATAAAACAGCTAGTAATAAATGCAGTGCCAACCTAAAATGACTAACATGTGGGTCATTAATTAATCCACTTTTTACCATATACCACCCAGCTGCTCCTTGAGCTAATATAAGAATCAGAGCAAATATATAGCGTGGTCGCTCGTCTATTGAAATATAATTCTTTATAACAAAATATAGGAGCGGTAGTGAGTATAGTATAAAAAGTACCCTGCCTAATATTCGATGAAAATACTCAGTTATATATATTTTTTTAAACTCCAATAAGTCAATCATGAAGTTGATATGCTCAAACTCTGGAGATTGTTTGTATTTATCAAATTCTTTTATCCAGGCATCGTTACTTATTGGCATCACCACACCAGTTACAGGTTTCCACTCGGTGATTGAAAGACCAGATCCCGTAAGTCTTGTATAACCACCTATCATTATAATAAAAATAATCAGCACGCAAAGAGTAAACAGCCAATATTTAATAATATTATGATGTGTGTTATATGAGTTCATCTTAGTAGGTTCTATTAATAGCAAAATCTACTAAATTCTTTAGGTATAATTTTGCCTTATTCTCACCATTAATAGAGTCAATTAGTTGATATGATTCCTTCTTCATAGCATCAAGGTAGGATTTAATTTCATTGGAAATATCATGCTCTCTTAACATTTTAATAAGCCAATTCAGCTCATTGCTACTTCTTTCATCCTTCTGTATAATGTTAATAAGCTCTAGTTGGTTATTCTTAGACAATCTATCATTAAGTAGTATGACTGGCAGAGTGATTTTTCCTTCATAAAAGTCATCACCTATATTTTTCCCAACATTATCACTTTCACTAAAATAATCTAGTAAATCATCAGTAATTTGGAATATGCTTCCTAAAACTATTCCAAAGTCCTTTAAACTCTTAGACAATTCATCTTTTGATGAAATATACGCGCCTACTTCACAAGAAGCGCCAAAAAGTTCTGCAGTTTTAGCTCTGATTATAGCAAAATATTGCTCCCGCGAAATTAGCACCCTTTGTTCTAGTTTAGCTAATTGAGCAACCTCTCCTTCAGCAATTATAGCAGACGCATTTGATAGAGCAGTCATTGCTTTTTGCACCCCAGTTGCAACAATTAACTTAAAAGACTGGCTGAATAAAAAATCTCCCACCAAGATGCTTGCTTTGTTACCCCATACTATATTCGCTGTTGGCAAGAATCTTCTCATCTTGCTTCCGTCAACAACATCATCATGAAGAAGTGTGGCCATGTGTATAAACTCTACTGCAGCAGCCAGTTTAATAGAATTTTCTCCATTATAACCAAGCATCTTAGATGATAGCAAAGTAAGAATTGGCCTTAAGCGCTTTCCTCTACTAGTAGATAAATGATTACTAATCACTTTTATCAATTCCTCATCGACACGAAGGCTATCTATTATAACCTTATTCATGGAAGTAATTTCTTCCGCTAAGTATCCATGAATTTCTTTAATTAGATCCATGTAAATATTACTTTATTAGTCCTTTCAATAAATTTC
>JAAFHP010000085.1 GCA_013298405.1 Alphaproteobacteria bacterium
TTTTAATTGCTGATGGCGTCATGCCATCAAATGAAGGAAGAGGTTATGTGCTAAGACGAATTATGAGAAGAGCAATGAGACATGCTCATCAACTTGGTACTAAGGAACCGCTTATGTACAAGTTGCTTCCGAAATTGATCGAACTGTTTGGTCATACATATTCTGAACTTACCCGAGCTGAGGAATTTATCTCAAGTGTTCTCAGACAAGAAGAAGAACGTTTTATTGCCACTCTTGATCGTGGATTAAAACTACTTGACGATGAGTCATCTTCTATATCAAAAGGTGGTATATTACCTGGCGAATTAGCATTTAAGTTATATGATACGTACGGGTTCCCTTTAGATCTTACAGAAGATATACTTAAACAACGCAATATAAAAGTGGACATTAATGGCTTTGAAACGCAGATGACCATGCAAAAAGAAAGAGCTCGAAAAAATTGGACTGGCTCTGGTGAATCCAAGACTGACTCGATTTGGTTTGACATCCTGGCGCAGCATGGGCCTACGGAATTTTTAGGTTACTCATTAAATAGCGCTGAAGGAGTCGTATTAAGTTTACTACAAAATGGCAAATCAATTGAACAGATATCAGCAATTGGAGATAAATTTACTCTGATTACTAATCAAACTCCGTTTTACGGCGAATCGGGCGGGCAGATGGGTGATGTAGGAATGATCGAAACTCCTCATTGTAAAGTAAGGGTAATAGACACATTGAAATATCTTGGAAAAATTATTGGCCATGTATGCATCATGGAAGAAGGAATTATTTCCAAAGGTGATGCAATTAAACTGAGCATTGATAACTCTTATAGAAAACATTTAAGAATGCATCACACTGCTACGCACATACTGCACGCAGTTTTGCGAGACGTGCTTGGTAAACATGTAACTCAAAAAGGTTCATTGGTTGCAAATGATAAACTCAGATTTGATATCAGTCATCCAAAAGCTCTCACTCTAGCTGAGGTTAAACTTGTTGAGCAGCGCGTCAATCAAATTATAGCAGATAATTCCAAAGTACTAACAGCTCTTATGTCAACTGAGCAAGCAGTGCAAGCTGGCGCGATGGCCTTATTTGGGGAAAAATATGACTCTGAAGTAAGAGTCGTGTCGCTTGGGGCAGAAGTAGAAAATGCGACTCCATACTCTTTCGAACTTTGCGGCGGAACACATGTTAAGAGAACCGGAGATATTGGCGCATTTAAAATAATCAGTGAAAGTGCGATAGCAGCAGGGGTAAGAAGAATAGAGGCGATGTGTGGTAGCTTTGCTTATAGTGAAATAGCATCTAATGAAGAATTACTAAATAAAACCATTGAATTACTAAAAAGTAATAAAGGCGAGCTAATTCAAAAGATTGAAAATCTTATTGAATCCAAAAAGGATTTAGAAAAGCAATTAGATAAGCTTCAAATAGAGCAGCTAGTAGACTATGACAATGAAAAAAATATAATAACGCTCAATAAAGGAAAATTGCTACTTATGGAAGTCGGGAATAATTTTGATCCAAAGAACATAAGAATAGCAGCAGAAAATATTGCAAATAATAATAATGATTTTGTAGTGATTTTTGCAAAGAAAACTCAAGATAGGATATCTCTAGTGATTGCGGTTTCAAAAGACTTTGTAAGCATATATAATGCTGGGGAAATAGCTAAAAAACTATCGGTAATTATTAATGGTAGCGGTGGTGGGCAAAATACTGTAGCCCAAGCTGGTGGGTCGTGTGACATTGGTCATGAAAAACTAAAAGATCATATACTTAAAACATTGAATACACTCTAGAGTTTGATGGTGTGGCCCCCCGAGTGCGCCATACAAGTATAAGTCACGGAGGACCTCTGAATCTAACGTATTTATCCATATTGAACTTGGTGTACTTATTTGTTTTAGCACTTACGAAATTCTCCAATTAAATTCAGTATGACTGACGAGTTTAGTATGATTACCCAGGTTGATGGAAGCTTTGTTGTTTTGGAGAAGTAGCGAAAATTGCCGATGATTCAGGGTTCTTTGAATGTATAGCAATGCCACAATATTAAAACAATATCTTGCTAACTAGTTTATTTTTGATTACTATATTGTATCCAAAATGTTTCTAATTTCTAGGTTATAAAGTAGTGAAAGTAGCAGATCGAGGAATAGTTGATTTATCTGTGCAATCAGATAAAGATTCTGTAATGACCATGCAAGAACGTAAAATTTATAATAAATGGCGACTCAGAGTTTTGAGCTTTATTATCATTGGTTACGGTACTTATTATCTTTGTAGGCAGAATTTTTCAATGATAATGCCAGCTTATATGGAAGAGTTTGGTTATACCAAAACTCAATTAGGTTCAATTCTAAGTATTGCATCAGTAGTTTATGGTATTGGAAAGTTTGTAAACGGCTATTTTAGTGATCGTTCAAATGCTAGGTATTTTATGCCGGCAGGGCTTTTTATTTCAGCATTAATAACTTTTTTCTTGGGTTTTTCTGAGAGTTTAGTTTTTTTTGGTTCTTTGTGGGTTTTAAATAGTTGGGTTCAGTCTATGGGTTGGCCACCAGTTGCTAGGATGCTAACTCACTGGTTTGCGCCAAAGGAGCTTGGGACAAAATGGGCTCTTGGTGCTGCTTCTCATCAGTTGGGAGGAGCTCTGACACTGATATTTTCAGGTTACCTAGTAACAAATTATGGTTGGAGATATGCTTTTTTCATTCCAGCTTTGATAGCAATTATTATATCAATAGTGCTTTATAATAGATTACGTGAATCTCCTGGAAAATTAGGTTTCCCTTCAGTGGAAGAGTATAAAGGATATAAATTGAAGCATGCAGAAATGCTTGACGAACATTTCACAACAATTGAAATATTTAAAAGAGTCTTTACCAGCAGAAATATGTGGTATATTGGTCTTGCAAATGTGTGTGTGTACATAGTAAGGATCGGTATAATTTTTTGGGCACCTTTGTTTTTAAAAGAGTATAAGAATATTTCATTATCACACGCAGGGTGGCAAGTTGCTGGGTATGAAGTGACAGGATTACTTGGTGGCTTTGCTGCTGGATGGATTTCAGATAGGGTTTTTAATGGTAGGCGTGGGGCCGTAGGAGCAATCTTTATGTTTCTACTTGGTCTATCTTTATTGTTATTCTGGTTTACGCCTAAGGATTTTGAATTTATGGGCGCTTTAGTGTTAGTGTTTGTTGGTTTTTTTGTTTACGGTCCACAGGTCCTAGTTGGTGTTGCTTCTGCTGATTTTGCTTCCAAAAAAGCGGTGGGCACAGCAAATGGGTTTGTAGGGACGATGGGTTATCTTGGCTCGGCATTATCCGGTATATGTGTTGGATATTTAGTTGATATTGCTGGATGGGAAGCGGCTTTTGCATATTTCATTGCAGCAGCAATGCTTGGGTCGTATTTTTTCTTTCTTACCACAAAAAAGTAATTTAGTTTTGTATATTATAGATTATTTACGGCTTCTTTTGATATTTGCCATTATAAAAATTATCGCTAAACTCGCTGCCAGGCTATACCAAGTAATTGCATATTCCATGTGGTCATTACGTACTTTGTTTAAGTTAGTAGCAGCCAGCTTTTGGCCACCACCTGGTAATGTATGGCTGTTGATTTGCATTAAATAAAAGTTTGTTTCTGTGATAGCTAGAGTGTTTTGAGCTAGCTTCAAATCTATTGTAAACCAAATATTTCTAACAATATCATTAGCTGGCATAAAATACCCTTTGTGTTCTCCAGGTAAAATTATTGCTTCAATGTTATCATTAATTTCTCTTGCACTAAACTCTAAGAGCTCATTTTTTTTACTTTGTGCAATCCAGCCTCTAGATACTAAATATATTTGTCCGTTTTCGGCCTCAAATGCAGTGAGAATATAATAACCATCATTTTCAGGGTGAGCAGATCTTTTGCCATAAAGTAAAATGGTTTTATTTGGTAAAAAACGTCCAATAATACTGATTTTTGAATAAAATGGTTGTGTTCTTACGGACTCTATAGTTTTTGGTAAACCATTTAAGTTACTGTCGATTTTTTTAATGAATTCTTCTTTTTCACTAAGTCTTTTTAGTTGCCAGTTACCGAAAGAAATTAGTAGAAAAAAGGCTAATAAAAATATTATAGATGAAAAGATGTTATATCTGATACCTAAAAAAGTGAATTCACTATTATACATGTGGCTTTAAGTAAAAATTAGTTTTTACAGTCTATATACTGGCACATTACCTGTCCAGAAAATTGCTGTGAATAGGCTTTAATTAGAGCAGAGTTGCTGTTAATAATTAAAGAAAAAGAAGGTAAAATTATTTTGTGTATATGAAATTAAGTTATTACTTACAATATGTGAATCTGCGAAGAAATATAATTGCAGGGTCAATTATTCTCGTATATCATGGTTTTTCATTACAAATTTTTAAACTTTTGAGATAGATAGGATAGATTATGGGATTAGATATTAAAGCTCCAGAAAGTGAAATTTTAAAACCAATTATCACTGTATTTGGTGTGGGTGGAGCAGGTGGTAATGCTGTTAATAATATGATTAGGGCTAAACTTAAAGGGGCAAATTTTGTTGTAGCAAACACTGATGCACAAGCTCTCAAAATCTCCGAGAGTGAAAATAAGATACAACTAGGTCTTACCTCGACTAAAGGTTTAGGAGCTGGTGCTTCTCCTGATATTGGAAAAAATGCTGCTATTGAAAGTGAAAATGAAATTCGTTCACATCTAGAGGGAAGCAACATGGTATTCATAACTGCGGGTATGGGCGGTGGCACTGGCACTGGCGCTTCTCCGGTAGTTGCAAAAATTGCTAAAGAATTAGGGATGCTTACTGTTGGAGTGGTAACAAAGCCATTCCTGTTTGAGGGTGCCAAAAGGATGAAGATAGCCGAGACCGGTTTGTTGGAATTACAAAAATATGTGGATACTTTAATTGTGATCCCAAATCAAAATTTATTTAGAGTTGCTAATGAAAACACTACTTTTCAGGAAGCCTTTGAGATGGCGGATGATGTTTTGCATGCCGGTGTAAGGGGGGTAACTGATTTGATTACCTCACCAGGGCTAGTAAATTTGGATTTTGCTGATATAGAGACGGTGATGGGTGAAAAAGGCAAAGCAATGATGGGTACAGGAGAGGCAAGTGGAGAAGAGCGTGCTATTAAAGCTGCTGAAGCTGCAATTGCAAATCCTCTATTAGATCAAAGTTCTATGTTTGGAGCAAAAGGAGTCTTGATTAATATTACTGGCGGCAAAGATATGACATTATATGAGGTTGACAGTGCCGCAAATCGAATAAGAGAAGAAGTTGGCGAGAGTGAAGCTAATATTATTTTTGGATCAACATTTAATCCTGAACTTGAAGGCAAGATTAGAGTGTCTGTGGTTGCAACTGGCATAGAACAAGAGGAGCATATAAAAGATAATGTATCGGCTTCTGTGATTGCTGGTAACTTGGACCAGGTTAGCACTAGATTTACAGAACAAGAAAGTGACTCTCCTAATCATTT
>JAAFHP010000086.1 GCA_013298405.1 Alphaproteobacteria bacterium
TTGCCTTGTAACTTAATATACCTGCTGCTTTTATAACACTTTCAGGTATAGATCTTATTAATTGAAAATTATTATAAGATTTACAGCACAATATTATAAAATCCGAAAATACAGAAGCTTGCTTTTCATACACTGTATACAGTGCAATCATAGTACTAACTTTACCTAAAATTTTCTCATTATTAATCACATATTCTGCATTTCTGCACAAAAAATCAGCAAATAATTGCATCCTCTCGTCACCTAATAGATTGTAAAAGGACAACGCATCAAAGCGATCTTGCTCAACACAATTTTTAAATAGATCAATCAAATTATTTTTTAGAATTTGGCTCCACATACTAAGTAGAAAACTCTTTTTTAGCGGGCCTTCAGCAACAATGTCCACATTATCGCCCCCATTCTGAACGGTAAGTAAATTACCATCATGGTGTCCTATTTTGTATTTATATTTTTTATATATAGTGCCAACATCTTTGTTAGAATCGTCATTTTCTGAGATCGTTACCTCTCCAGCAGCTGTTTGTACAAATTTCAGGTTCCCCACAACACTACAACCTTTACCCAATAAGTCAAACGGTATACCAGAAACAGTTATGCCATTCTTTATAGTCAAGTCGCGTACATTATTAATCACATTATACGAAAAAATACTGAATTGTGTTGGACTTTCACTTAGTAAATCCAATAGATTTTGATAAAACACTTCTTTATTGCCAACAAAAGCGGCACCCATATATAAGAGATTGTAATACGAAAGTGTATCCTCATTATTGATCTTAGGTGCATAATCTAGATACTCACAAACGGCCCTCGTAGGATCATCTAACTTTTTGTTTAATACATCAGAAATCATGTACGGCAGAATAGTTAATCTAATAAAATCAGCCGTAGCATTTTTGTTATTAGCTAATTTTATTTGTGCCTCATCATTTCTACTTACTTCTGTGATAAGTTTGCTAGAAACAATTGACTTAAAAACACTTTCTAAGTCAATCTGACTTTCGTCATTTAGAGTTACAATCGACGCACCATTATCTATTAATTGTTGAGGCATAATTTTCATAAGTACTAATTAATGTTAACTATTGTAACAAATACTTAGTCTACTATCAAGTTCTAATTATGGAATAGACAAATTGATCGCTGATCTTAAAAAGAAAGCTGAAGCCGGAACGCCGATAAAGTAAACTATTATTAGCAATGAACTCTGCATTAGGCACAGTATATTACTAACATGCTTTGATGTTATAGAGAAAACAATGGTGAGCCCGCCGGGGATCGAACCCGGGACAACTTGATTAAAAGTCAAGTGCTCTACCAGCTGAGCTACGGGCTCACATAAGAAGCCTTTGAGTTACATTAAAATTACCTGTAACATACTCACCACTGCTAGCGACATATTTCAGTTTACCAAGGTCTATAAATAAGATTTAAGAAACCTTAACGCACTATAGAAAATGTGTTTTACTTTATGCTGGAAAAACGATAATATGTCAACAATTATTTTAACGTAAGTGATTTCAGGCAATTGATGGCACATTCTGATGTAGCAGTAATTATACCCTCTAGAATTGGCTCCACAAGATTACCTAATAAAGCTTTAGCTATGATAGGTGATAAAACAATGATTGAACACGTTATCAACAGATTGTATGGATTCTTAAAAACTAGGCTATATGTCGCCACTGATCACGAAGGTATTGCTGTTGCTGCCGAAAAAGCTGGTGCAGTGGCGATTATGACAGACCCACAGTGCCCAACTGGGTCAGAGAGAGTCTTTCAAGCATATCAAAAATTACCCGCTAAAGAACAAATAAAATACGTTATCAACGTGCAAGGTGACATGCCATTTATCAAACATGATGCAATTGCAGATATAATTGAATTACTAAAAACGAATCGGCATGATATTGTAACTTCATGCGTATCTGTTGATGAGGGCGTAGCCAAGATAGACTCAAATGTTAAAGTAGTAGTAGATAAAAACAATAATGCATTATATTTCTCTAGAAGCTTGATTCCACACGGAGCAAAAGATTTTTTATACCATGTAGGAATTTATGGCTTTACCGTTAAGGCTCTGAAGCAATTCATTAATCTTGAACAAAGTAATTATGAAAAATGCGAAAAATTGGAACAACTAAGGGCTCTAGAAAATGGTATGAAAATAGGAATATGTATCTCAAATGAGATACCAATTTCAGTAGACACACCTGATGATCTCAAAAAAGCTGCTATGTATTACGACAGTCAATACAATAAAACAACAAGGTTATAATTTAAGCGTATGAAACTCATAAAAGTAAGTATTTTTCTAACATTGTTAGTTGCGATACAAACGGCATTAGCGAACACTAGAATTAAGGATATAGCTTCTATTGAAGGTGCAAGAGAGAATATTCTAGTTGGTCAAGGGTTAGTAGTTGGACTAAATGGAACAGGAGACAATTTAAAGAATACAGTATTTACCAAAGCTGGATTGACCGATTTCTTAGAAAGACTAGGAGTGAATGTTCAAGGGGCTGATATTAAAACAAAAAATATTGCTGCAGTTACAGTAACTGCAAATCTTCCAGCATTTGCAAGAAGAGGAACAAAAATAGACGTTAAAATAAGTGCCCTTGGCGATGCTAAGAGCCTCAAAGGTGGAACATTGCTGGCAACGCCTTTGCTAGGAGCTGATGGCAATGTCTACGCAGTGGCGCAAGGGGCTATAGCAATTTCAGATTTCACTCCAGTTTCAGGGAATGTAAAAACTAAATCAAACTCCGTAGAAACTAATGGCTACATACAAAGTGGCGGTATGGTTGAAGATGAGATTGACTTTGCTTTTGCGGACATGAATACTATCAAATTCTCATTATACTCACCAGACTTTGGTACAGCCATTGCAGTAGCAGCAGCGATTAATGACAATGTGCCTGGTAATACGGCGACCGCTCTTGATGCAGCAACAGTTGAAATTGTAGTCCCTTCATATAGGAAAAAGGATATAGTAGAGTTTATAGCTCAAATTGAAGCTCTTGAAGCAAAACCTGACTACAAAGCAAAAATCGTGATCAATGAATCAACTGGAACAGTAGTCATTGGCGACAAAGTACATATCAGACCAGTTGCCATCGCTCAAGGAAACTTAATTGTCAATGTAGGGCAATTAAATTTTGATGAAAAATATGGACCTGAGACCGATGAAAAGAAAAGAAATTTGGTTGATAGTTTTGTAGATACAAAAAGAGGACGTTCACTTCACCAACTTGATGAAGGTGCAACTTTGAGTGATTTGGTTTCTGGGCTTAATAAACTCGGGGTCTTCCCAAGAGATATCATCAATATTCTTCATAACATGAAATCGGTTGGTGCGCTTGATGCAGTAATTGAGGTAAAATAATAAATGGCGATAAGTAACCTAGGGGCAGGTAACATTAAAAGCAGTGATCCACAAGCCGTTGATTACTATAAAAAGATTGACTCTAGATTAAATACTCAGAAATTAGAACAAACCCAAAAATCCAAAGAGATCTTTTCAAAGACTCTTGATAAGGCAAACGCGACTAAACTGGCTAAACAAACTCCCTTAACTTCAGCAAAAACACAAATTGATGCTAATCTCAAAACCGTAAAAGATTCTACAACCCCAGCAAACAATACAAAAGAAAGTGATGGCACAGATCTTGCTCGAGAAGAGAAAGTAGCCACAGAATTAGTAAATCAAGTGTATGGATTTTTGTGGAATGAAATGGCAAAGGAAGTAAATAAAAAGCCCGAAGGTGGATTTGGAGAAAAAATGTTCCAAGGATCACTTTGGCCTGAGCTAGTTAAGAACGCATCTGGTAAAGATATGGATGCAATAAAAAAAGTGATAATTAGAGATTTAAAAGAAAATAGAAATGTTAGCAGGAAGCAATAAGGAAATTTCGCAAAACACTGTTATAAACTCAATGACCCAAGCCTTAAAAAACTTGATTACAGTTATTGAGAAGGAAAATTCTTTCCTAAAAAATGGAACGGTATCTGCTATCGGAGACGTTGCAGAAGAAAAAATTTCTGCCCTGCAAAAGTTTAACAATACCCAGGAGCTAGCTGAAGATTATGTCAGAATGGGTGGGAAATTTGATAAAAACGCAACTTCTATGACTAAACTTCAAGAGTTACTTTCTCAGCTAAATAAGTTGAATTACGATAATGATGTATTAATCAAAGCTAACCTAGAAGTAAGCAATACTCTTGTTGAAATATTCAAAGATATAAAGACAAAAGAAACATTAAGAAGCTATGGATATAATAAAGATGGAAAAGTATCTGTGGCTGGAAAAATTGATAAAGTGATGCCATCAATTGGCTTAAATAATAAAATATAAGGAACTTAGAAATGACAGGTACAGCTATACAATCTCTCTTAGTGGCAAAGGATGGACTTGATGTTTTATCATCTAACTTAGAAAGATTATCAGATCCTAGTGCAAGAAGAGTTGATGCAACAGTTAGCATTGATCCAGTAGGCTCAAACGGCACCGCTTACAGAACCAAGCTTATTGAAACAAGATCTGTGGACCCATTGCTTGAAAAAGCGTATGTTAAACAAACAACTGAGCTTGATAACTCAAATGTCTATACCGAATTCTTAAGAGACTTGCAAACTGTTATAGCTGGTGATAAGGATAGTCAAAAATCTGGACTCGTAAGCTCTATAGATTCATTTTTTGCACAAGCAAAACTGCTTGAAGCTGATTCAAGCGGTGCTATGAGGGTAGGATTTATCAAAAAAGCGCAAGGACTAGCTAGTACTATTTCATCCGCAACCAGAAAGGTTGATGAACTAAGATTTGAAGCAGATAAGCAGTTGCACAACAAAACACTAGCAGCAAATAATACCATAAAGCAGCTTTTTGATATTAACCAGGCAATGCTATCAAGCCAAAACCCTCAAAAATTTTACGATAAAAGAGATGCTTTAGTCCGTGACATTGCTTCTCATTTTGATATTAATGTAAATTATGGAAGATCAGGCACTGCTTTAATTGGCGTGAAACCAAGCGGCACTGAATTAATTGGTCATGGTTCTTACGCTCAAATCACATACGATGGGGTACCATCTCTTGACTCAATTATCGACAATGTTGATCGCCCTGAGATGAAAATTACTTCTTATGATACAAGAAATCTTCCAGGGCATACTTCTGTTTTTGCGGGTGGAAGCGATAACCCAGAAATACTACCATTTAGCGGTGGTACATGGGGAGCGTTAGTAGATTTGCGTGATAACAGGCTACCTCAAACTGGTAATATTATTAAATCACTAGGTACTAATGTTTCAAAAGAGCTAAACAGAATCCACAATAGTGGGTCACCATTTCCACCAAAAGGCCTCTTTGAGAGTACAGTTAAATTTGGCGGTTTAGAGCAACCAGATTGGGGTAATCCATTCAGTGTTTACTTTGTTGATAGCAACGGTAGTCAACTTTTTGGTGCTCAGGGGCCATTGAATAAAGCTGTGATAGATATGAGAA
>JAAFHP010000088.1 GCA_013298405.1 Alphaproteobacteria bacterium
TCCCAACCACTTTTTGATACCCCTTTCCTTCCTTCACCAACGCGCCTTTTTCATCATTATCTACCACAGGCAGCACCACGGACAGAACCGGTGGAGGTTGGATGTTTTCTTTCATAACTTCTAAAAGAGCATGATCATAAATACCAATACATACCCTAATATTCACTTCATTAACCTTATTCTCTACAAGGCTAGCACGCATAACACTGAGTATATCATTGATACATACGGTGACTTTTTCTATAAGTTCATTCCCCTTGAATCCATCTTTCATTTGCTTGAATCTGTATTTCCTAACCATATCTTTATAAGAATCAATATCCGCCAATAATGTTTTATCTATGTGTGGATCCAAAACTAACTTTGTATTTTTGCTCATAATAACACCTCAAATAATTAAATTTACATTAAACTCACAATCAAAACTTAATGATTTATGATGTCACAAATTATTTGAATTTACCAGACTGATTTACTTATGGAATTAACAATAAATGCGCCGGTGTTACAACTAGCGCATTGGAATTTTATATATCATGAAAAGTTTTTCCTTCATAGAAACAGCTGTCTTACAACGTTTGTCTATCATATCCTATCATTTCTGAGGCCGACTTAAACCATTGTACATCTCTTTTAATCACTGTCATCACCTTTATCTCCTATTACCTCAATAGCATGATCGAGATCTGCATTCTGCTGTAACCCAGGCGATGCTTTTGGTGATCCTTTGATTGCTCCAGCAATATAAAATCCTCCCTTCACTATTGCAATAATAGCAGCACCACTGCCTAAAGCAGGCGCTATATAATTCTTCATTACTCCCATAACCCCACCAGAATCTTTTTCATCATTATCTCGAGGTAGAGGCGGGGATGGAGTCTTATCATCCCTAACGCGGCAAAGAGCAAACTCATACATGCCCATCCACGCAACAATCTTCTCTTCACTAACCTTATCATCTACAAATCTAGCACGTACAACAGCAAGTATATCATTGATATATATATTGACTTTTTTTATAAGATCTTGTTCCCCAAGTCCTATATCTCTCATTTCCTTGAATTTGTATTGCCTAACTATATCTTCATAACACACAATATCAGACAATAATTTTTCATCCACATCTGGATCTGGCAACGGATTTTTACTCATACCACCCCTAAAATAATTAATATTTACATTAAACTTTATAAATCAAAACCTAAGATTCAAGTGGTATCACAACCTAATTGAGTTTACTAGAGTGATGTAATTAGGGATTAAATAACAAATACATCTGTATCATATCCGTCACTCTATAGTTTTTTTACATTAAAAAAATGCAACTAAAGATAGTTGCGATCAAATTTGGGATGACCGTATCCTAGTCATCCCTGGCCTGACCTGGGATCCACACTACCTTGAATTTACAACTGTTTCACAGGGTGGATCTTGAATCAAGTGAAGTATGACGAAACGAGAGAGTACTAAAAACTTATAGCGTGTGAGGTGTTATCTATCTTAAGACCTCGTATTTGATGATATCTTTAACCCTTCTCTTTGAGCTTGCTCTATCATTTCTGGAATATCGACCTGATGAACTAATACATTTCATCCTCATCATCAGAAAGATGTTGATATTTACCCATTACCTTCACACCATCATCTAACGCATTCTTCTTAATAAGCCACGCTCCTAAAATCGTTCCACCAAGTGCTACACCAGATGCTACATATTTCCCTATCCCCCATGTACTTTTTTCATCATTATCTACCACGAGCTTAGGTGGCGGAGGCGGAGTTTTATCATCTCTAACGCGGTAAAGAACATTCTCATAAATGCTCATACACTTGATAATACCAACTTCATTAACATTATTCTCTACAAGTGTAGCACGTATATTGCCGAGCATCTCATCGATATATATATTGACTGTTTCTATAAATTCTCGTTCCGTAAGTTTTATATTTCCCATTTGCTTTAATTTGTATTCCCTAACCATCTTTTCATAAAACCCAATATCTAATATTAATTCTTCATGTACATTTGGATCCAAGACTTGTTCTTTCTTTTTGCTCATAATAATACCTCTAAGTAATTAAATTTATATTAAACTTATAACCAAAACTTAAGATTTAAGTGATACCACAACCTAATTGAGTTTACTATAGCGATGCAATTAAGGGTTGAATAACTAATACATCTGTATTATATCTGTCACACAAAAATCTTTTTTGTGCATTACGAAAACGCAACCAAAAATAGTTGTGATCAAGTTTGTGGTAACTTTGGAGTAAGCTTGTCCCGAGGGAGATAAGTCATCAATTATGTTTTTTAAGAAAGAATAAAGTTATCCTGAACAAAACACTGTCATACTGCGCTTGATGCAGGATGGCCTTGTTGCATGGATAGGAAAAGGTTGAGTTACAGAGCTCGAATGTCTAAAACTGACATAAAAATCCAACCAAAGGTTAATATGCCAGAGAGAATGCGAGTCTGTAACAGCAGTGAGTATAATATATTTTTAAAAAATAGAGGAAAGTTTTTTTGTTTAATCAAAAAAATATTACCTCATTGGTACTCAAGAGGCGGAGCAAAACAAAGAGGGGCAAATAATCAATATAGTGATGAGCTAATTTTAACGATGCATACAGTGTCCTATATAACAAGTTCTGCCTTGAGGCAGACTGTAGGGATATTTGAGGAATATGTTGAACAGTGTAATTTGAACTTTGTCGTACCAAATTTTAGCACGATGAGCAGGAAATTACAGAGATTGAATGTTGAAGGATTTTTTGCAAGATTTAAAAGAATATTTGGCTTTAGCTTTAAGAATAAATCTGAGATAAACAGAGAACAAGAGTTAATGATTAAATGTAATATACTTAATTATTTTAACTCAATTGGCGTTGCCAAGTTTGAATTAGCAACTTAAATAAATTACTATTAAAATTATAAACCCACCTCTATCGATTCATGCAACAACGCCATTCAGGATCCACCCTTAAGCCATTACAACTTAAATGCTCTTTGGATCCTAAGGCTTAGCGCCCGGAAGACTATAAAGAACCCCTGAGATGGCATAAAAAACGCTAGGAATAACTAAGTTTGTCTTCAAAACACCATCTCAAACTTGTTTTTTATAATCGTATCAAAATCTTTTAGTGTTATTTTAATTCCCAGATCCTCAAGCGAGGTAACCGGCAAATTAGAAATGCCGCATGGAATAATTCCATTATATTTTAATAAATCTGGGTTAATATTGACTGAAATACCATGGAAAGTAACCCATTTTCTCACCCTAATACCAATAGCTCCAATTTTGGCATCAATATTATCTTTTTTTGTCCAAATTCCTACTTTTCCTGCAATGGTGTAGGCATCAATACCAATGATCTTTAGTGAATTTATAATCCATTGTTCAAGATGTCTGACATATTGCTTTATATCTTTTTGTCTTATTGATAAGTTAAGCACTGGATATATCACCCTTTGCCCTTGACCATGATAAGTTATTTTTCCTCCTCTACCAATGTTAATTAAAGGAATATTGCCAAGATCAATGATATCTGCTTTTGAAGAATTAGTGCCAGCGGTATAAACATCATGATGTTCTACTAGATACACTGCTTCTGAGTTTTTGTGATGAACAATAGATTCCACTCTATTTTCCATTGCATCAAGTATTGTGTTATATTCTGATAATCCAGGTATTATAATCCATTCCGGTCTTGCGCTGATTTTCATTTTCTACCAAATAGCTTCTCCATGTCTTTCAGCTTCAATTCTACGTATGTTTGCCTTCCATGATTGCATTGGCCAGAGAATGGCGTGTTTTCCATCTGACGAAGTAGCGCATTCATTTCTTCATAATTCAGTTTCCTTCCAGCTCTAATTGCATAATGACACGCATAAGTTTCTGTGATTTCTTCGATAAGCTCCGTCAGTGCTATATTCTCACCCATAGCAAGCAAATGGTCAGAAATATCATGGATTAATTTAACAATATCTGCCTCCCCTATCAGATGAGGTACTTCTGAAACTATTATTGATTTCTCTCCAAATTTATCAATGCTCAGCCCTAATTTCTCTAATGCAAGCTTACTATCATTGATCAGCTCTGCTCTGTAAGAATCTGGTAATTCAACAATTGTTGGCATCAGCAAGCGCTGCTTAATAAGTCCATTTTTCTCGATTTGTTTTTTTATCTCCTCATACCCTATCCTCTCAGCAGCTGCATGTTGATCAGTAATAATTATACTATCATCTGTCTGAGATATAATATATGTGCCATGGAATTGAGCTTTAGCAACACCAAGAGGAAATTGTTTATCTTGAGTAGATACCTCGTTTTCTTGATATTGCTCAACTTCATTTTTGGCAATTGGAGCAGTTGAAATTAATCCATGGTTACTTGCAATTGCATAGTTAGGGCGAATATACCCACTCCCTTTGTTAGCAGCAGTTTGTGGCAACGCAAATCTTGCTGTGTTTGCTTTCTCATTAAATAACTGTTTGTTATCACTAGATCCTTGTGACATATAATTGATTGCCTTTGAAGAAGCAAGATTTGATACTTGGTTACTTGTTTTACTAAGCGCTTCTCTGATTGCGTTTATAGTGATGCTTCGTACAAGATTTGGGTCATGAAATCTGACTTCATTTTTTGCTGGATGTACGTTAACATCAACAAAATGTGGTTCAATTTCAATGAAAATTACTGATAATGGGTGCCTATCTCTTGCTAAGTAATCTTGGTAAGCCACTTTAAGTGCTACATTTAGTATCTTATCTTTTACTGGTCTATTATTTATGAATAAATACTGCTCATCGGCTGAAGCTCTATTAAATGTGGGAAGAGATGTGAAGCCTTTAATATGTATGTTATTGCTGGCAAAATCAATTTCTGCAACATTTTCAATAAATTCTTTTCCTATAATTTCTGCCACTCTATTTCGTAAAGAATTCTCATTAGTGATACTAGAAACATCAATTATAGTTTTTCCCTCATGAGTCAGTTTTATTGAAACATTATGGTTAGCAAGTGCAATTTTCTTAACAATCAATATTATTGATGCAAGTTCTGTTTTGTCCGACCTTAAGAATTTAAGCCGCGCTGGAGTTGCATAAAATAAATCTCTTACTTCAACAGTAGTCCCTTCACTTAAATTTGAAATTATTGTATCAGAAACTTTTCCTCCACTAATAGCAAGACTATAAGCAGTAGTTGCTGTTTTGTGTTTAGAAGAAATCTTAAATTTACTTATTGCACCAATTGATGGAAGCGCCTCACCTCTAAAACCAAAGCTATTAATATTTAACAAATCATCCTCATCTAGTTTTGAAGTAGCATGACGCAAAATAGCGAGTTC
>JAAFHP010000089.1 GCA_013298405.1 Alphaproteobacteria bacterium
TGCATCTACCATGGAACCAAGAACAAAGAAATCATCAATTAATTAAACGCGGAAGATATGTAGAGTTTAATTTACTTTACGACCGTGGCACAGCCTTTGGGCTTGCTACTGGGGGAAATGTCGAGGCAATTCTAATGTCTCTTCCTCCAGAAGTGAAATGGCCGTAAGACGATGGCTAAAATTTGGTAATCAGCAAATCAACAAATTTACTATCCTTTGATAGCAAGGCAGCTAAAAATTCTGCGCAAATAAGACAAACACTCGAACAACAAGGGGCACTCTGTTGGATCGTATGACATTTTAATAGCTGGATAGCCATATCGGAGAATCTTACTCTTGTAACATCCAATGAGAAAGAATTTTCTAGGATAAAGGGTTTGCAAATTGAAAACTGGCGAAATCCAAATAGATAATTGGAGTTATAAAACAAAAACCCTACAGCAGGTTGCGTTAGTTGCAACTTACTGTAGAGTCACGCTCAAGATTGGGGAGGTAAGAGAGTTTATTTTTCTACTTTGTATTTATGATCTTTCCAGCCTTGAAAACCACCTTTCATTTCTTTCACCGGATAGCCCAAAGAGGCAAATTTCTTAGCAGCTTTTTGCCCTAAATTACACAATAATTCGTAACAATAAACATAATTGTAGCCATCTTTTCTTAAGCCAGGAAATTCTGTTTGATTACCTTCAAACCGATCCCATTTATCAAATGGTAAGTTAATTGCTCCTGGAATATGACCAGCTTTAAAATCGACTTCTCTTCTTACATCAACTATTGTTATATCTTTTGCACCAATTGCTGCTTTAGCACCACCAGGGTTTGTTGTAAAGGCCATCTCATTTTCAAAATACCTTACTGCTGCTGCGGTATCTTGAATTTTTTTGTGGCTCTTATTACCTGTTGTCTGACTACATGCAGATAAAAATAGTGCAATTAAAACTAAAATGTAATTTTTCATGTATTTAATCTTATAGGTTAATAAAAGTAATTATCGCACATAAAGTAGATTTATCAATAGCAAAATGATACGTTTTTGATAAGAAACAAAGGAAAATGGTGGGCCCGGCAGGACTTGAACCTGCGACCACTCCGTTATGAGCGGAGCGCTCTAACCAACTGAGCTACAAGCCCTTGTAAGGGTGTAATGATTTATATATTCTATCACAAAAAAAGTCCAGTACATTTTAAGTTAATACCAAGCATTGTTAAATAACAGTTGATATATACTAAATAGATATTTATCAGATCAAACGCGTTGGCACTCAAGGCTTCTTCCTTTTTTTGTAAGTAATGTGTGGCTTGATAAGATGTGAACCACCGCCTGAAAAGGAAACAATGTTACTTCAAAACGTAATGCTTTGCTAATTTAATCTCATCTCTGATCATATCAACTGTTGTTTAGCAATCCTGGATCATTCTGAAATTTCTGAGAATAAATCATATAGTGTTTTGATGTTCACATCTAGATGAGCAAATTTATATACCCATAAATTTGCTTTGGACTGTATTTCATTAAGGCTTACAAAAGTCCCTTTCACCGTTATGATTACTCTGGTATAGCCAACTATCAAACTATAAAATTTACCAAACGCCCGCTTGATCAAATCTCCTTCTTGCTGATATGTTGTGCTTGAAGTAAATGTGTTCATTGCCACCACTCCACCAGGTTTTAGTATCCTGCTAATATTTGACATGAATTTATCTGTTAGCAAATGCGGGGGTATGTACTCAGGTCCAAATGCATCGATAAAAACTACATCATAAGAGTGACTTGGAGTATTAAGTACAAATTCTGCAGCATCTTGAATATAAAACTTATTATGCTCATCCTCTTTATAATCAAAGTACTTCTCAACAAGATCTGGTAAAGCTGGATTAATTTCCACAGTATCTATTTGTGCATTAGGCAGGAGAAAATTAAGTGCTTTTTGTATATTCCCTCCACCTAAGCCTATTATTAATAAGTTTTTAGGATTATCATTAATAAAAAGAACTCCTAAAAACATTTTTGTGTAATTATGTGCTATCTTATTATGATTTTCTCCCAAAAATTCGCATGATTGCACTATCTTTGTAGGCGGTTCTTGAAAAGATAAACACCTTAAATTATTCTCTTCAAAAATCCACAAAGAACCGTATTGTGTATCCTTTTTTACTAGTATTTTAGCTCCATGTTGGATACGCTCTATCCCGATAATTGAAGCAAATAAAATAACAGCAATAAATAAGATGGCTATAACAAGATAATGTGCCTTATCAATACTACCACGCTTTAAAAAGAATAATAGATTTTTCATTTTTTTGTAGATTTAATCCGGTCAACAATTTCGTCTCTAAAATGACGAATTAACCCTTGAATAGGCCAAGCAGCCGCATCACCGAGTGCGCATATAGTATGCCCTTCCACCTGCTTTGTGACGGTTAGTAATTCATCGATTTCTTCTGGTTTTGCCTCACCACGCACCAACCTCATCATCATTCTCCACATCCACCCTGTACCTTCTCTGCATGGAGTACATTGTCCGCACGATTCGTGCATATAAAATTTGCTTAATCTGGCGATTGCATAAATAATGTCGCAAGATTTATCCATAACAATTAATCCTCCGGTCCCTAGCCCAGAACCGGCATTCCTCAGAGAATCAAAATCCATAGTAACAGTTTCACAAATATCCTTTGGGATCATAGGTACGGAAGAACCACCTGGAATAATTGCCTTTAAATTATCCCACCCACCTCTTATGCCGCCAGCATGCTTGTCAATTAACTCTCGTAGTGGAATCCCCATTTCTTCTTCTACCAAGCAAGGCTTATTAACATGACCAGAGATACAAAATAATTTACTCCCAGTATTATTTGGCTTACCAAGACTAGCAAACCAAGGCGCCCCTCTTCTAAGTATTGTTGGTACTACGGCAATAGATTCAACATTATTTATGGTTGTTGGACAACCATAAAGCCCAGCTCCGGCCGGAAATGGCGGCTTTAGACGAGGTTGGCCCTTTTTTCCTTCTAAACTCTCTAGTAACGCCGTTTCCTCGCCGCATATATATGCCCCAGCACCTCTGTGAACATATATATCTACATCATATCCTGAACCACATGCATTTTTGCCTATTAACTTTGCATCATAAGCTTCATCTATAGCCTTTTGCAAAGTTACAGCTTCATTATAAAACTCTCCCCTTATGTATATATAGCAAGTATGGGCGCCTATCCCTATACACCCAAGAAGACATCCTTCAATAAGTTTATGCGGTTCATATCTTAAAATATCTCTATCTTTGCATGTACCTGGCTCAGATTCATCAGCATTCACTACCAAATACGATGGTCTTGGGTGATCTTTAGGCATAAACGACCACTTCATACCAGTAGAAAAACCGGCCCCACCCCTTCCGCGTAAACCAGACGCTTTGACTTGCTCAACAATCCAATCACGCCCCTTTTTTATCAATGATTTTGTTCCATCCCAATCACCTCTCTTGTAAGAGGACTTCAAGAAAACATCGCCTTCCCCACTAATGTTAGTAAAAATTATATCTTCATTCCTCATCCAACATATCTCTTTTTCTTATAAAATTCTCAGGCAGCTTGGCTTCAACTATACCATTTGCTTTTGCAGTGGAGTTAAAAACTATAAACCAATTACCATTCTTTAAATATAGTTGAACATCTCGTTTTTCTATTTTATCTAACAAGTTCTCACAAGAACAATGTTTACTATATCTACCACCAGAAATATCTGAAAGTTCAGCGCTGATATCATCACTATATTGATGAAATATATCTTCTGAGTTTAGTATGCTTCCTGTTAGTGCACTAAAATTCAAACTATCTACTCTCCAAATTTCCCCTTTTTTGTGGTCCACACTATGCTCATCACGTCCTTACGCCCGGTATTGAGCACTTTATAACTGATACTTAAATCTGAACTATCTTTAGTGTTACAAAGGGTATGAAATTCAGCAAAATCATGAATTTCATCATTGATTTTTGCCGCTAATTCTTCATCATCACTAACTAAAAAAGGATAATTGATACTACCAACACAGGCACCATTACGAATTGTATTAGTAAATTCTAGCTTCTTATCTAAGATATAAAAACCGTTGGTGCTACTATTTTTTGCTACAGCCAATTGACAATAGCAGACTAATATGACAACACTAACTATATCAATGCATTTTCTTTTGAAATGACTTTTATAAAACTCAACTAAGCATATCATGTACTAACCTTTATCTTTTTAACAACTTTTTCTATTTTTTCAGCATTTAAGTCTTCATAGAAATCATCATTAATCTGAACAACTGGAGCATTGCGACATGCCCCTAAACATTCAACTTCAGAGATGGTGAACAACCCATCATTACTTGTTTGACCACACTTTATTCCAGTAGCATTTTCAAAAGCAACTTTCACATCGTCAGCACCCATGAGCCAACATGGCGTAGTCCCGCATAATTGTATATGATATTTACCAACTGGCTTAAGATTAAACATAGTATAAAAACTGGCAACTTCATATACTCTCATATAAGGCTCTGCAATCAAATCAGCTATATATTCCATTGTTGCAACCGACAACCATCCTTTATTTTGTCTTTGAGCTAAATCTAGTAGTGGCAAGACCGCGCTTTTTTGACGACCTTGTGGATACTTTGCCATTAATTGTTTCGCTTTTGTAAGATTCGACTTACTAAAACTGAATTTTTCTTCCATTTACTACCTATCTATTTCTCCAAATACAACATCTAAACTAGAGATAATAGCAACCACATCTGCCATTAAGTGTCCTTTAGCCATAAAATCTAATCCCTGCAAATGAGCAAAACCTGGGGCTTTTATTCTACATCTATACGGCTTATTTGTGCCATCTGAATACAAGTATACTCCAAACTCACCTTTGGGAGCCTCAACATAACCATAAGCTTGACCCTGTGGAACATTATAACCTTCAGTATATAGCTTAAAATGATTAATCATAGCTTCCATAGAGTGCTTCATTTCACTTCGTTTTGGTGGAGTAATTTTACTATCTAGAGACCTTACTTCTCCCTTTGGTATTTTCTTTATACATTGATCAATTATCTTAACAGATTGGTACATTTCTTCTATCCTCACCAGATATCTATCATAACAATCACCATGCTTACCAATAGGCACATCAAAGTCCATTTCTTTATACACTTCGTAAGGATTACTTTTTCTAAGATCCCACTCTATACCTGATCCACGTAGCATCACACCAGAAAAACCCCAATCCATTGCTTGCTTCTGTGATACTACTCCAATATTCACAAGC
>JAAFHP010000009.1:0-3669 GCA_013298405.1 Alphaproteobacteria bacterium
CATAAAATGGTACAGATCCAAGAGAGTAGTTATCTTTACTACTTGAGCCATCTAAATTAAAACTAGTCACCCTTGCTTGTAACACGCTTCCACCAAGTCCTGCAGTCCACTTGGGTGTTAGTTGTCTTTCTATGGTGGCAGAAACCTTTGCTTGGTTAGTTAAAAACGCTTTTGTCTTACGATTTTCATATTTACTAGCAAGTATAAGCTTCTGATTATCTTGCTTAAAAAATGGCTTGGTATAGCTAAGGTCTATAATTTGTTCTTTTTGATTACCAAATAACCCGGTTTTTACTTGCTCACCAGAGCCAAAAAAATTTCTATGCTCCCAGCCAAAATTTGCTCCAAACCCCAGATCAGTATCATACGCAACCCCAGCTTTGACACTTCTTGGTTTTCTCTCAGTGATATTAAAACCAATTGGTATCATCCCATTAGCTTTTACGTACCCTGGGATTATTGGCGCTGTAGATGAGAAGTGTCCACTTTGTTGGAGCAAGGTTCTTGAATGATCTATATAGGTTTTTTTGATGCATTGCCCATCTTTAAGGTCTACCAGCTTCCTTGCATATTCTTCTTTTATTGTCTTAAGACCTACAAATTCTACTTTTTCTAGGTTAGTGTTAGGACCAGCGTTAATAATATATTTAATACTAATTTTATGAGCATCATTATCAAGCTTTGCTTCATGAGTTACGACAAAATTAAGTAGGCAATTTTCTTCTTCAATGCTCTTAATAATTTTTTTTTCCGCATTCACAACATTTTCTGCAATGGCGTAGTACCCTGGTATGATACCAATTTCACTTATATTGATGTAGTTAATATTACGATTACTATTTGGAGAAAATGTAATTTGAATATCAGATATTTCATACCTAGGTCCTGGATCAATATCAAAAATTATAGCATTACTATTTTCATTCAAGCGAGCAGCTTCAATATTATTTTGATAGTAGCCTATAGACCTGAGAAACTTCGTAAAGTTATTTTTACCCTCACTTTGCCAATATGAAATTTGGCCTTCGCTGCTGTATTCTTTAGCTTGCTCTTGTAAGTTTCTAGCAAGCTTATCTAATTGCTTTTTTAAAGAAGCAGACTTGACTCTTGCAATTAAGATAATACCTTTTTTTTCTGCTGCATATGAATTGCCAAAGTGAGATAGTAATAAAATAGAAAAAAAGAAAATTAGTCTTAATAACAAATTGATCTACCTTAAATAATATTTAGCTTAGAATATATAAATTACCAAAGCAAAGAAATAATCTCTATGGTCATTAGGTTCTTGGGCTTAAAAAGCACTACGTCCATGTGGCATTCTAGTATAAAAATTGCTTTTTAAGTATCAACATAGAAGTTATGTATAGTGTGCCATCCTAAGCTTTATCATTTATTTATGTGGACCCCAAATCAAGTTTGGGGTGACTGCTAAAAGAGACTGGGCAACCGTACAGTCAGTGTTCTTCCCTGGGGCTCTTTAAAGTCACCCCCCAGCGCCATTTATAGCCTTCCCGGGCACTCCTCTTTAAAGTCATCCCGGGACCGGATCCGGGATCCAAAGAGCATTGAGGTTGTGGCTACTTTTAAGTAGTGGACCCCAAATCAAGTTTGGGGTGACTGCTAAAAGAGGCTGGACAAAAACGTACAGTCAGTGTCTTCCCGGGCTCGGCCCGGGATCCAAAAAGCATTACTGATTCTTTTCTCTTCATGTTATCTCAAATCAATATATTACGGAGCCGATTTAACAGCTACATAAAAGCCCAGCCGAAAAAAATAATTACTTCTAGAAAAAACTTAGTTTGTACAAGAAATGCTATGATAGAAAGCACTGTGCAAGTCCAAAATACAGGTTTTGCGTAATTAATGTTAAACCAGAAAGATAATAGATGATGAATAGCAAGTGCAATAAGTGGAGGGTAAGCTATCTGTAAAATGACTAGCAAATAGTAGCTTATGTAGCTAAACCCCATTAAAGATAAGACATAAGTAATCGCTAAAGTTCCCGCAATTGAGGCTGCAGTTGGAAGCTTTAAATGTGCTATATGATCTACTAAATCAACTTTTAGGAAATCTACGAACAACAAAGTTAATATAGTAGCTGTCGCAAGGCATGATACTGCTAAAGTCACACCAACAATTATAAGTGCATAGTGACCCAGAGTATGTTTTGCAATAGCGGCAAGCAGTGCTTCAGGGCTTGCTTCGACAAGATGAGGTGCATAATGAGCACCAAGAGAAACAAAACCAAAATAAACTAGACCAAGGATAGCCGCACCAATTAATGATGCATAGATACTTGATTTTATTACTTGATGTGAGTCATTATGACCAATCTTGTTTTTTAAGTACCCCACTATTGTAGCAGAAAAAAAGAAAGCTGCAATTAAATCCATGGTCTGATAACCAAGCATAAACCCTTCCTTAAAAGAATCAAAATTTGTAACTTTAGCTAGACTTACAGGCTCGGCATAATATAGGCCAAATATTATTAGCAGCAGTAGTCCTCCAAGTTTAAATGGTGTCAAAACAAGCCCAATTATATCGACTACTCTATTTGGTCTCCATATTAAAAAACCTATGACTATACAAAACACTAGGCTAAACAGTGATAGAGATAAGCTAGGGAATATTAATTTAAGTCCACCATATGCTACTGTTATACATCGAGGAATTACACCAAATGGCCCCATAAGGGCGAGCATCATAAAAGTTAATACAAAACCAGGCCATTTACCAAGGGAGTTAAAAAAACGCTCTCTTTGCCCCTCAAAAGCAATCATTGAAATAAGACCAATGAATGGCACAATTACAGCGGTAATGAATACACCAGCAATAGCATAGATATAATTAGATAATGCCGTTGTTCCAAGCAAAAGAGGGAATACTAAATTGCCTGAACCAAAAAACATGGAAAACATTGCAAATCCTGCAGTGAGTATGGTTTTGTGCATTTTAAATAAATATTTAAATTAATATAATATTGTTGATCAAAACTAGATAAAATTCTAGAATTTTAAAGCAATGATTTTTAGCAATATCGTCAGTAATTCTAGTGCTATAATATATAAAATCAAGGAGTTATTAACAAATTTAGTGTAAATATAAATAATTACTCGTTAGCATAAGTAATGAAAAGTTAATGCTGTGTTTATTTACTTAACAACGATACAATTTTGCTTATGTGAAATTAGCTTATCGCAAACAAGTTTTGCGTGATTTAAGGTAGGGTAGTAACCAGCCATAATAAGATGGAAGATTCTATCTTTTTTGCCTTCGATTTTTTTAGTCAAAAACTTAGCTCCAGCTAATATTTTACCATGACGTTTTTGTATCTCAAGCCAGGTTTTATTTGCATCCATTAATGACAAAGATGTTGCCAACTGCACTTTATAGCCTTGTTCCAATGATGGCTCTATCGTTTTACCGTGTTTATATTTGCTTTGATCTGATTTGATAATGTTTAGATTTGAGGTAGCTATTTTGACTGTGTCATAATTTTGTATATCGTTTGGCTTACTATCGCTAGTATTGGCATTTTTAATATCATTTGGCATTATTAAATCTTCCACGTTTTCGACAGAGGACTTGCTACTAGAAGTGTTTCTACTTTCTTCCTCCAGCGCTGACATTGGGTCTTCATCTTCGATTTTAGCTAAAATTTGATCTATT
>JAAFHP010000009.1:3679-27494 GCA_013298405.1 Alphaproteobacteria bacterium
CAGCTTGCATCCTATCAATTTCAATTGGCTGTTCTGGTTCAGGCAAAATATTGATTGCTCTATTTTTCTCAGAACTACTTTTTAGCTTTTCATAAACTAAACTATCAGAGTTAGGTATTACTATCCCCCCAGGGTCATCTGGTCTTTTTTTTATTATTTCATCACCTGGGACTAGTGTCGGTATGTCGCTTATAGTTCGCAGCTTTAATATTGCAACTATGGTAGCAGTTAAAAACAAAATAAAGATAATTGTAGTAATTTTTTTTGTATGCATAACAAGGATTACATTTTATCCATAGCTGTGACCCCAATTAAGCTAAACCCTTGAGCTATAACTTTTCTAATGCTTTCAGCAAGAGCAAGGCGTGATGCAGTAAGTTCAATATTATCTTCAATGTTAAATCTATATTGATTATCTTCTTTGCCCAGATTCCAAAGGGAATGAAGGCTTGATGCAACATCAAGCAAATAATACGCTATTCGGTGCGGTTCAAATGCTTTTGCTGCTGAAGCTAGTTGTTTAGGCCATGATGCAAGCATTTTGATTAACTGTATTTCTTCTTCAGTATTTAACAGTGATAGATCAAATTCTTTGTTTGCAAATTTATTATAGGCTTCTGGAATGGTATCGAAAGCATTAGAGATGATTGATCTAGTTCTTACATATGCATACTGCACATAAAATACTGGATTATCTTTAGATTGCTCTCTTACTTTATCAAAATCAAAGTCTAGACTAATATCATTTTTGCGTGTAAGCATGATAAATCTAACAATATCTTTGCCAACTTCATTTACAACATCTCTAACTGTCATGAAATTGCCGCTTCTTTTTGACATTTTTAGTTGCTCACCATTTTTGACAAAATTAACCAGCTGACAAATTCTAACATCGCCTTTAACATTGCCATCACTTAGAGCGTTTACCACTCCTTTGATTCTTTTTACATAGCCACTATGGTCAGCCCCAAGAACATAAATCAAAGTATCATAACCTCTATCTATTTTATCAAGAGCATATGCAAAATCAGCAGCTAAATACGACCAACTTCCGTCAGATTTTTGAATGGGCCGGTCTTGGTCATCACCAAAGTTGGTTGATTTAAAAACTAATTGCTCTTTTTCCTGCCAATTTTTATCAATTTTTCCTTTAGGAGGTGGCAAGGATCCTTTGTAAATTAATTCTTTATCAATCAAGACATCGACGGCGTGCTGAATTTTTCCACTTTCATGTAGTGATTCTTCTGAGAAAAATATCTCATGAAATACTCCAAGGTCAGCAAGATCAGCCTTAATCAGTTTTAACATTTCCTCAAGAACAATTTTCTTAATTAGAGGTCTAACTTGCTTAGTGCTCATCGACAATAGTGTATCCTTGAATTGGTCGACAAGTTTTTGCCCAACTGGTTTTAAGTACTCGCCTGGGTATAGCCCAGATGGTATTTCAATTGATTGGCCATTAATTGCTTCTTTGTATCTTAAATAAGCACTTTCCAAAAGGTCATCTACCTGAGACCCAGCATCATTGATATAGTATTCCTTGGTTACTCTATATCCGCATGAATTTAGTATGTTGGCTAGTGCGTCGCCATACACAGCTCCCCGTGCATGCCCTATATGCATTGGGCCAGTTGGATTGGCAGATACGTATTCAATATTAATTTTTTCTCCATTACCTATATCTACTTTCCAAAACTCCTCATCATCATTAAGAATACTTTGGATACAATCATGCCACTTTTCTGACTTAATTGTAAAATTAATGAACCCAGCCCCTGCTACTTCAACATGCGCAACATATGGTATTGTCAGCAATTCTTCTTTTAACTTGAGCGATAATTCACGAGGGTTTACACCAGTTTTGGCCGCTGCAATCATTGCTATATTTGTTGAAACGTCTCCATTTAATGGGTCTTTTGGGATTTCAAGACTAGCTTGCTCCCATACAGATTGATCAGTGATAATTTTTGAACCGCGACTAACGACCTGGGCCCATAATTCATTGAATATATTCATAAATCTATATTTGCAAAATTCATATTATAGAAAGCTTGGTATTGTTTAATAGCAAAACGATCTGTCATACCAGCAATATAATCTGCGATCGTTGACATCTTTGCTTGTTCATTACGCTCTTTGATCATATTTCTCCAACTAAAAGGTAATAGTTCTATATTTTGGGAATATAGCTTGAATAAATCTCGAATTACAACCTTACTTTGTAATGTAACCGAAGTGACTCGGTGATGCTTATACACTCTTTTCATTAAAAAGTCTTTTATTAATTTTATCTCTTTTGTAGTTTCTGGAGTGAATTCTACAAGTTGGTGACCAAGCGTTCTGATATCCTGTTCTGATTTTATTTTATATTTTTGGGTATTCTCTCTAGTTTGTTTTAGCAAGCCTTCTATTAGGTGATGTGTTAGTTTTCTACACACTTCATAGATCAGTCTACTATCGTTGATATTAGGATAAGTTTTTCTGACTTCATGTATATACTTGTCAACAAATGTAATTTCTTCTAGGTCAGAATATTGTATTATTTCAGCTTTAATACTATCCTCAAGATCATGACAAATATAGGCAATATCGTCAGATACTGAAGCTACTTGTGATTCTGCAGACGAGTGTTTTTCTAGATCCAATTTGTGTTGATTGTCATATTCATAGATGAACGCATAAGCATCTGTCTTAACAATTGGGCCATTATGTTTTACAATACCCTCTAATACTTCCCAAGTTAAATTTAGCCCATCATAGGCAGCATATTTTTGTTCCAAATAGGTCAGTATTTTAAAAGAATGAGCATTATGTGAGAATCCACCATAATCTTGCATACATTGGTTTAGCGCCTCCTCGCCCGCATGACCAAAAGGGGTGTGACCAAGATCATGAGCTAACGCCACCCCTTCTGCGAGATCTTCACATAACCCTAAAGCTTTGCACAATGAGCGCGCAATGGTTGATACTTCGACTGAGTGCGTCATTCTATTTCTATAATGATCACCTTCATGATTCACAAAAACTTGGGTTTTATATTGTAATCTCTTAAATGCATTTGCATGTATTATCCTGTCTCTATCTCTTTCGAATTCATTTCTGTAAGGGGTTGGTCTTTCCTGGTAGAGTCTTCCACGAGAATTTTCGGGGAGACATGCATAGCTCATCATCATGGTTAAAACTCTTGAAAAAAATGATATAGACAAATATATTGTGATAAGGAAATCTTTTCAAACCATTTTTGGTTTAACTGCTTAAGTTTAGTGATATAGTTTTTATGCAAATCAACATAGCTGATAGTACAATTTTGCGAGTGGCGGAGTTAATAAAGCAATCTAAAGACACTGATATGATTGGTCTTAGAGTATCAGTTTTTGGTGGTGGTTGCTCTGGTTTTATGTATAACTACAAACTAGAATCAAATCAAAATGATGATGATTTAGTTATAAATAGTAACGGTGTAAAATTTTTTATTGATTCAACATCTCAGCCATTTCTAGAAGGGTCTACATTAGAGTTTATACAAGAACTAGGTGCTAGTTACTTCAAGATCAGTAATCCTAATGCTACTGGTAAATGTGGTTGTGGTAGTTCATTCTCTATTTAACTAAAATAAAGACTGTTGCTAATCATACTTGTAAAAGTCCATTACAGTGATAGAATTAATGAGGAAACAAGGAGAAAATGGTCGGGGCAGAGAGATTCGAACTCCCGACCCTCTGGTCCCAAACCAGATGCGCTACCAGGCTGCGCTATGCCCCGACTAAGCCACTAAACTTATAGCACTAAATGTAAACTACAGTAACACTACAACTTAAGTTCATGCACTTTGTATATCCTAGAACCCATTATAAATCAAGCAAAAATATTGTTAACCACATAAACATAAATCAACTATAATGTTTAATATTAACGATATTTAGCTATAGTTATTTATACCAAAAATGAGCACAAATCAATTTCACGCTACAATACTTACTATTTTCCCTGAAATGTTCCCAGGCCCATTAGGTTCATCACTTGCAGGGGCAGCACTAAAAAAGGGCATTTGGTCTTTGGATGTAAAAAATATCAGGGATTATGGAATCACAAAACATAAAAAGGTTGATGATGAACCATGCGGAGGTGGCAACGGCTTGATCATGAGACCAGATGTTCTTGGTAACGCCATAGAAAGTGCGCTTAAAGAGCACCCTAATGCTCCAATATACTACCCTTCACCAAGAGGTAAAGCATTTACACAAAAAATCGCTAAAACCATTTCACAGGAAAAAAACATAATTATTTTATGCGGACGCTTCGAAGGGATTGACGAGAGGATTATTGAAGAGTATAATGCCCGGCTAGTTAGCGTTGGCGACTTTGTTTTGTCTGGTGGCGAGATTGCCACTTTCGTAATATTAGACAGCGTTGTAAGACTGCTACCTGGTGTGCTAATAAATCAAGATACACTCCTTACCGAGTCATTTGAAAATAAACTAGGCGACATGGAGTTGATTGAGCACCCGCTTTACACTAAGCCAGCTATATGGCGGGGGAGAAGTGTTCCACAAGTTCTGCTTTCAGGCAATCATGCCGAAATAGAAAAGTGGAAAAACACTGAGTCATTAAGACTGACTCGCGAGAAAAATCGGAATACCGGATAAATTAAGTTATTGGAGTTTAAGTAATGAAGAACGTAATCGAACAATTTGAAAAAAATCAAATTGAAAAGCTCACTGCTGATAAGGTAATACCTGATTTCCGTGCTGGCGATACTGTTAAGGTAAGCGTTCGCGTTATTGATGGAACTACAGTAAGATTACAGCAGTACGAAGGAGTAGTCATTGGAAAAAGAAATAGAGGCATCACTTCTTCTTTCGTTGTAAGAAAAGTAAGCCACGGAGAAGGAGTCGAGAGAAGATTCATGACATACTCACCTATTGTTGCGAAAATAGAAGTAGTAAAGAGAGGTATAGTGCGCCGTGCTAAACTCAATTACTTGAGGAATTTAAGTGGTAGAGCTGCGAGAATTCAAGAAAGACAAAAAACTAAGTCATAAAATTTAACTTAATTACTATGTAAAAAAAGGTCATCAATATTTTTGCTGGCCTTTTTTACTCGTCCTGAATCACCCTCTCCTCAGTCATCCTAAAACCCATAGTCGTCATCCCAAACTTGATTTGGGATCCACTACTTAAAGTAGCCACAACCTCAATGCTCTTTGGGATCCCGGGTCAAGGCCCGGGATGACTATAAACGGCACCCGGGATGACTATAAACGGCACCCGGGATGACTATAAACGGCGCCCGGGATGATTTTCGTTGTCACGTTGCCTCTTCTTTAGTCGTTCAGTCATTTTAGCGGTCATCCCAAACTTGATTTGGGATCCATCACTTAAAGCCGTTACAACCTCAATGCTCTTTGGATCCCGGGTCAAGCCCGGGATGACTATAAACGGCGCCCGGGATGACTAAGAGAGCGCCAGGGAAGACTAAGAAGCACCAAGGGTGACTGTTAAGAACGCCAATGATGACTACACAACCAAATAACAAAAAGCTCCGGCATAATACGTACGCCAGAGCTTTTTTATTAAAACAGAAGCTACAAATTATTATTGTAGTTCTGAAAGGATAGTTTTAAAGTTCTCATTATCAACAGCAGCAACTCTTGCATTTGCTCTGATAGTATTGGATAAATCCTGAACATTCAGCAATTCGGTGGTTGTATCCACGTTAGCAGCTTCCAATACCCCACCAAGAGTTTTCGCAGCACCGCCAACACCTGCACCTTTGATTACCACATCACCAGAATCTCTGCTCACATCAAAGGTATCATTGCTACCTGCAACCATACCATTAATATTTGCAACCATTGCAACTGGCACACGGTAAAGCGCTCTTTGCTCGCCACTGTCAAAAGTACCAATAACATCACCATTAGCAGCAATTTCTAGTCTAGTTAAATTCCCAGCTACTTGCCCATCATTTTGAATAATTTCAACGTTATTTGGGTTTTTAGTTTGGCTAACAGTCCCAGACTTGATTTCACTTAAAGCATTCTCCCAATCAATAGTAACATTAGATGGAGCACTACCATTATCAAACTGTATTGAAACTGGCCCTTCAAAACCTTCTGGCACCCCAGCTAATTTACCATCAGTATCAAACTTAAGTATACCTTGTCTTATAAGTCCATTAGTTGTCCTTAGGCCAGACACATCAAAAACTCCCTCTTCGCTTTGTGCAACAAGCTCCACTGCCCATTTGTTTTTGTCTAATTTTGCAAAATAGAGAATTAAACGATGATCTGATCCAAGGCTATCTATAACATTCAGTGACACAGAATAGGTGTATTTTGAAGCAAAATTTGCACTTCTGCCATTAACTGCTGCACTTAAGTTTTTGTCAACATTAGTCGCATCATACTTCTTGTCAAAGTGAGTTTTATTCGGATCAAGACCAAAGAATCTCATTAATTGTGAACCGCTGTTGACTTGGACAGGAAAATTAGAGAAAAGTTCAGAAGTTGCTTGAGTTAAATTACCAGTTGTAGCTTGAACAACTGCGCCATTGGCATCGAATGCTTGAAAATCTACATAACCACCAGCACCAACGGGATTAACATTAGTAATTTTATAATTAGTATTTGCAGCAAGTTGAATACCATCAACAAGTACTTGTATATCAAATGATATTACATCACCAACAGAATAGCCATGATTTGGCATATAATGCCTTACAAAGCTATTTGGACCAATACCGCCGCCAGTAGCAAAAGCAAAAGTATCTAGAGCTCCTAAACCACCTTGTTGAGATATTTTTGTAATTCGCCCTCCATGAGCGGCGGTTGGATTAAAAGCATTCAGTGCGTTAGCAGCACCTATTTGCGCTGGTACAATCTCAATAGTAGCTGGATGGCCTCCTAAGTTCAGAGGGTTTACTACTGTATAATATCCGTCAGGAATACTGACAGCACCGTTACCATCATCCATCACCCCTAACCCAGAAATGTATACTACATCTCCAGCTGCCCAGTTTTCACCCGTGACTCCATTTGCGGCGTTCATTAAATTTGCTAAGTTATTCGTCACATTTAAAGTTACGTTACCGGCATTAGGAAAGTTTCCATTGATGGCAATATCTCTTTGTAAATATGTATAACCTGCTGTTTCTTGCCAAGTTGCACCAACTGGCAATGCAACAGCAGCGTTTGCAACAGGAAATGCCACAGGAGCCTGCTGGGAATGTATAAAAAATCCGTTGGTAGTCCGACTAGAAACATAATATAAACCTGTTGGTATATCATTACCACCATTGTTTATTTGAATAAAATCTCCAGCAGCTAGATTATGACCAGGTGCACTGATAAACATAGAAGCTCTTCCATTTTCACCAGCTACTCTTGATGCCCTAGTAATATTATTCACACCAAGGGACGTAGCTGTAATATCAAAATCAGCAGTAGAAAGAGCCGAAGTAATTTTTAAATCTTTGCCACCATCAAATGTTGCATTTAAAGAATATACATCTTTATTAGCATTTATTGCGTCGCGAAGTGTGCTTAAGCTGTTAAAACGAGTAGTTCCATTTGGAGCTACAGGTAAATCAACAAGAGCTAGTTGCGCTCTAAATTGTCCATTACCAACATCATCAAAAGTAAGACCTTGTTGCGGATCAACTGGCGCAATATATAATCTGCCTTGGCTATCTACTTCAGCTGCCAGTGCACTGACCGTATTAATTGCATCAGCAAGACCTTTGATTGTGTTAAAAGTTTTATTCGCTTTGCTTTCTGACCCTTGTTGCGCTGTGAAAGTATAAGATTGACCATTAGTTAGGGTAATTGTTAAAGCTTGCCCAGCTACTAAATTACCATTTGCAATATCACCAAAAGTAAAGCCAGTACTAGCACCGCCAGCACCAAACACACGCTCTCCAGCATTTGTATCTGCTTTTTTTGCAGCCACTAGACCACCATATGTCAACGTTCTTGCTTGTCCGTCGCTTGACTTTAAAGTATATTGATCGCCTAATTTTAAGCTGGCATTATTGCTTTTTTCAGGAAATAAAATTCCATCATTTTTTTTGCCACCGTTTAATAGTATGCGGTTGAATACAGTATCAACGCCAGCACCTCTTAGTGCATCTTGGTCTGCATTTAGGTTCATTGCAATTGATACAACACTTGTTGCCACCGGAAGGCCTTTAGTATTAGCAAAATTAATTGCCTCTAGACTAGAAAGTAGAGAAGAATTTTGTGGTAATTCACCATTTCCATCTAACTTCCATGCTTTTAGAAGCATACCAGATCCGTTTTTCCAGAAGCCTAGCTCATCTTGTCTAAAATCCCCTCTTCTTGTATATTTAGCAGCACCAGTTGCACTGTCAGATACGACAAGCATACCAGCACCATCTAGCGCTAGATCTGAAGCAATACCAGTACCTATGATTTTTCCTTGTACGTCATTTGTTGATCTTGTTTTATTGTTAACAAAACTTACTCCGCCGCTGCTTGAGCCAACAAAAGAGCTTGAGAATAAATTCTCCTTTTTTTTGCCACCCCAAACTTCTTTACCAGCAATATTGCTTTCATGAGTTTTGTTGGAATTGCTATACATTGTAATTGCGCTTGATCCAGTCATTTTTTTCTCCAAAAATTATAATTAAATATTACTTATAAACTAGATAGGTGCATAAAGCGTGCCAAATTTTATTTTGGCCAAATTATTTTTATTTTTAGTTTTCCCAAAACACCACCATCGGTCGCCCCTGTATTAGTGCTAATTTGAGCTACTACTTAACTAATACAGCTTTAATGAACAAGCCGCCAATAGCTTTTGCGTTTGATCCAGTGGCAAACCAATCACATTTGAAAATGAACCAGAAATGTATGATACAAAAGATTCAGCATAACCATGTAAAGTATATCCACCTGCTTTGCCTATTCCTTCCTCAAGATGAGCATAATGTTCTATTTCTTGCTTTGATATATGCCTAAATTTAATTACGGTTTTAGCTACGCTTGTTCTAGTAATAATATCCTGCTCTATTTTCTTAATCACGCATACTCCGGTGTAAACTCTATGCCTTCTACCTGACAGCATTTCTAGACTAGCCCTAATATCATCAATTGATGCCGCTTTGCGCATTATTTTACCCTTGCAAACAGGGACAGTATCAGCACCAATGATTATTGCATTATTTATTTCATGTGCAATTGCTAGTGCTTTTTCTTGTGCCAATCTTAGAGCAAGCTGATCTGGTTTTTCTCCTTTTTTCTCGGTTTCATCAATATCTGATACCATGACCTGGTCAGGTATTATCCCTATTTGTTTTAATAGCACAAGCCTAGCTGGCGATTGAGACGCAAGGATTACTTTGATACTCATAAGATAACTCAATTATTTTTTTAAGACGTATATCATTATACAAAAACAATTGCCATAGTATAATGACTATAGTTAATATAACTAAATTAACTGTCTTAAGGAATTAAGAGGGAATTTTGAAATCAGTCTATCACATTCTGAATGCAACACCAATAGTTGAGAAAGAAAATATTCAATTAGAATATGAACAATTAGCACAAGAATTAATTAATTCTGGCAGACTTAGAATAGATACAAACTATTATTCTAATTTTGCTAGATACACAGACAAAACAACTGGTATCAATGTCATATTAAGTAATGATGAATTACAGCCAGATAAAATAGAAGCTACTAAAAGCAATATTAAAAAACTCTATAGAAATTATAGAAAACCATTAGATGATAATAAGTTAAATTTTATCTTAGAAGATTTAAATAAGAAGGTTAAGAAGCTACTGTTAGTTAGTGATGAGCTTAAAACCAGGCTAACTAGAATATTTGTTCAATCAGCTCATCCAATAGTAATAAGATGGCTACTGCTGGATAAAGTGGAAGTTTTCATAACTTATTCTCATAACATTGGTGATGTAATGGATATATCTTCCTGGAAAAGATCTGGATCAAATAGTGGAATGCAAAGTACTGATGGCCTGAATGTTTGTATCTATGTTTCATGCGGCGGTGACCCTTTTGGTCAAAATAGTGATTCGCACCCAATGTATGGCGATGGTTGGGCAGCTCTTGCTAGGATGCAGATTATTGCAGCGCAAGAAATAGGCCATTTCGCTGATATTAAAAGGGACGCTATGGGACGACAAGTGACTCGCCATTCAGCTAATTTTTCATGTACTAAGCCAACTCCTCATGTAAGTCATGCTAGAAAACACGATATAAAAAAATGCCGTGAGTTGATGGCAATGCTAAATAAAGCTGGCATGGATAAATTAATTGCGGTCGAAAAGCAGCTTAAATTCTATGATGTGCAAAAAATATCTGGATTACGTGTATCTTGGCTCAAACTCTTAGCAAAATACTACAGCTATAAATTAGTCAATTTTGCAACGAATCATAATTTGCATTTTGCAAGGCAATTCTATAGCCGTGAAAAATATATTGGATTAATGATTGCTGCGGCAATTGAAGATATGCTGGCTAACTTATCGCCAATGGCAGATGTATACAAACGAGACGATCCTGATGCAGAAGAAGCTGTAAATTGTGCCGAGGCATTGGCTAGAGTCCCGCAACAGGTAATGAAGTGGGGGCATCCTACGACGAGGATATTAATGCATGATTTATATAAAGTGTACTATAATGAAGTAATACCATCGCTAATTAATAGCTATTGCGCCTTTACTGGTAAGGACTATAAGAGAGATTTGGCTATTATAAAAAGTAGTATTGTTAAAAAAATATTCAATTTGCTGATTAGAAGAAATCATGGCGTGATTAAGTTTAAAGAAGTCAGAGATCTGTGAGCAATATTAATGTTCAAGAAGTATTATATCTGATTAAGTGTATTCTTAGAACTAGGTATGTTTGACCCTACCCACACTGTATCTGCTGTATATACAGTGTACTGAATCCACTTGCCATTTTTATATTTAAAAAGTACAATGTCTCCCTATAGTGTTGTCATAATAGATTATAACCAATTTACACCTACCTGCTTAAGACTCATTCACCTTACTATAATGGTAGGTAGATAGGTAATTTATTAGTTTACCTGACAACTATTTTAAATCATTATAACTAGTCATGAATAAACCATTTTCTTTTCTTTGGTCAGTTATCAAGCAATTTAAGTATTTATATATTATAATGCTTATGGCCCCGCTTGCGAATGGAATTTATCCAATTATGTATAATTATGCAGTAAAGCTGCTAATTGACTTATTCACTAAAAATCAGCATATTACATTTGAGCAAAGCCTAAAGCCGATAGCTATATTTATAGGCGCTCAAGTGGTGCTTGATGGCGCATGGAGGATGCATAATTTTGCGCAATTAAAATCCATGCCTTATATTTTGCAGAATATGCTTGATAGAGTTTGCACACATTGCTTTAACTTGTCATATACTTATTTCCAAAATAATCTCTCAGGCTCAATTGTTGGAAAAATAAAAGGCATTGGTGATAGTTATTTCAAAATACACCAAGCTCTTGAGTATAAACTCACAAGTCGTTTATATATCACTCTATTCTCTGGATGCGCACTAGCTCTTACCAATATTAAGTTGTTTTGCTTTATTGTGGTTTTTACTTGTATATACGCTCCTTTAGCGCTTAAATTTTTTACCAAACTTGCTAGGATGGAGCAAGCAAAGCAAGATTCGTGGTATCATTTATTTGGAACGGTAGCCGATCGTATCACAAATATATTCACCATATTTTCGTTCGCCACTAAGAAGCGTGAATTAAATAAAATCAATAATTATTATGATGAAGTGCATAACCCCTTGGTAATCAAGTACTACAAATATGATTTGATCATTAGCATAATATTAAGCCTATTTTATTGGGTATTTTTAATTTCTCTGTTTTGCTTTGTTATTCATATGAGAAACATAGGAGAAATTACTGTCGGTGATATAGCCTTTGTCATGTCGCTGACATTCTTATTCACCGAAAATTCCTGGCACTCAACTATGGAAATCAAGGATTTCCTAGAAGATGTTGCAGCATTTCGTTCTGCTTACACAATAATGCAAGTTCCTCAAGACTCAATTGATAGACCACATGCTACTGAACTGAGCATACAATCACCTAGTATTATTTTTAAGAATTTATCATTCAACTATGAAAATAATAAAGGCGTATTTAGAAACCTAAATCTCTCTATAAAGTCAGGCCAAAAAGTTGGAATAGTTGGGCGCTCAGGAGCGGGTAAATCAACTTTGATTTCTTTGTTATTGAAAAATTTCAAAGCAACTGATGGTGATATCATCATTGATAATCAAAGTATATATGATGTTACTAGTGATAGTTTGCGCTGTAATATATCACTAATTCCTCAAGATATTATGCTATTTCATCGCTCAATTGCTGAAAACATTGGGTATGCTAAAGAAAATGCAACAAAGGAAGAAATAGAAAGCGCTGCAAAGGCTGCTAATATCCATGAATTTATTGAGAGTTTGCCTGAGAAATATGATACTCAAGTAGGAGAAAGGGGCGTAAAACTTAGCGGCGGCCAACGTCAGCGTATAGCGATTGCAAGAGCCATTCTTAAAAATGCCCCAATTTTGATTCTGGATGAAGCTACCTCATCTCTTGATAGTCATACAGAGATGGAAATTCAAAAATCTATCAACACTATGCTAGACACCAATAAAGCTACTGTAATTGCAATAGCTCACCGTCTTTCAACGATTAAACATCTTGATCGAATTGTTGTAGTAGAAGATGGTGAAATTGTTGAAGATGGTAGCTTTGCCGAGCTGCTTGCTATACCAAATGGCAAATTTAAAGAACTATGGGATCATCAAGTCAATGGCATGGTGATATAAGCGTTGAAGTCGTAGCTATTTTAAGGTGGATCCCAAATCAAGTTTGGGATGACAATGTGCCCCTCTCTCTCCCCCCACTCAGTGTCTTCCCTGGCTTGACCAGGGATCCATACTGCGTTGAGATTGTGGTTGCTTTAATGTGGGATCCTGAATTAAATTCAGGATGACTAATGAGAGAACCAGTGGGTTTCAGGATTGAATTCTTTCCTTAATAAACATAGTTGATGACATTTAGGTCAAGACACCATACTTCGTTCAGAATCAGCGTATTCTAGTCATCTCGGTTGCTTTTTTACGGCACATCCCGGGTCAAGCCGAGGACCAAAACTGCTTTGATGTTGTGCTGCTTGATATGGAAAGTCATCCAATCAAGTTCAGGATGACTTTCTGAAAAGAGTCTTTCTAAATAGATATGACAGAATCTCTTTACATATCTAAGTTTATAGTCACCCCTGATTCGTAATACTCCCCAATCAAAGACATCACTGGAAATAAATCAGGTACAAAATCTGCAACTGCATGCCAATTAGTTAATTCTACATTATGAGTATTAATTATTGAGTGGCATTGCTCAATTTCTGCAGCAGTTAGGCCAGACTTTCTTATTGTTATATTAGGGATAAAAGCAGATTTTAGTATCTCCACCACCTCTAGAGTAGTATTTGTATCACGCCTAAGCTCAGATAATTCTATGGACCCTAAAGACTTTAAGTGCTTGATTATAGGTATTATACCGTTTATGCTAGATAGGTCTAAATGAAGATTTTTACGTCCATTAAGTTGACTAAAAACTACTTCAAAATCTTGGTCTGGTGTGTACACAGTTCCAGACAAATCAAGTGATTGTAGATTTACCATTGTAGAAATTCCTGCCAATACCTCTTGTGAATATTCTGCAAAATTTGTATAAGAAAGATCTAAGCCAGTAATATTAAACTCTGATGCTATATTTACTGCCAGAGCATAGGCCTCAGGTGTAAGAAGTTTTTCTATAAACTCCTTATGGCGAGATAGATCTAGATCGATAGGAGCACCTTGTCTTTTTAATATTAAACAGAAATTACTGTTTTGAACTTCTGGACTATTAATATCTGATTCATCGCGCGCCAAACTAATTAATTCTTGGCTAGCATTATCTATTTCGTGTAATTGTACCTTCATAAGTTACCTTTTATTTAATCAACATTAAAGATTAGTTGATGAATATTAACTATCTTTTTTTTATGAGTCAAGACTAAAATTGTTTTTTCTTTTGGTTAAGGTAGCTCAGATATAGTGAAGATAATTTTGTGGTATAACAAAGATCTCCAAGTTTTGATGTGAAAATGAGTTTAATTGGTTTAGGATCGGCGTACTCTAGTCTTCCTGGGCTCGCCCCCCTGGGATCCAAAGGGCGTTGAGGTTGTGACTGCTTAAGATGGATCCTGAATTAAATTCAGGATGACTAATTGCTGTTTTTAGATAACATAAACTAGTTATTCCTGACTAATGCCTTGAATTTTATTGGGTTACCGTTTTCTATTTGTAAGGTAATTTCAATCTCGCTTTTTTCTTCAAGAGTCTTCTTTAAATCAATAAGCATGATATGTATCCCATTTGGACTAAGTTCTACGGTAGTATTAGCTGGTATTACTAGCTTATCAAGAGCTGCCATTCTACTTACTCCTTGTTCATCAACATAACTTTTATGTAGTTCTACGTTGTTTGCAACCTTTGATGCGCTAGCTCCGAGTATAGTTACAGGTTGCGCAGAAGAGTTAGTAATTTTCATATATGCTGCGGAATTATTATTTGACCCGATTGGCATGCGTGCCCATGCTTTTTCAATCGTGAGTTCTTTTTTGTTTAGATTTGCTCCTTCTGTTTGAGTAGCAGCAAACGAACTAGAAACAGATCCAAATAGGAAGGTGAATATAGAAATACAGATCAAGATTTGATTTTTTAGCATAAGTGGTACTCTTATTTTATGTTAATATAAAGTTGGTGCCTGCATTGTAGTATTTCATTATAGAGTACAAAAAGCAAGAGCCGTATTAGCTCTCGCTTTCGTAAAGTTGCTTGTAAATTTCTGAGGATTTTAAAAGCTGCTTATGTGTCCCTTGAGCAGCGAGGGTTCCATGATCAATAAGTAGTATCTCATCCGCTCTTTCAATAGAAGTTATTCGATGCGCTACGGATATAATAGTTTTTCCATGCATGTAATCTATAATATTCCTGATAATTTTTTCTTCACTATTATTATCAAGAGCACTAGTAGCTTCATCAAGTAGCAGTATATCTGGTTTATAAAGTAGCGCTCTTGCTATTGCTATTCTTTGTTTTTGTCCACCAGATATTCTGATTCCTCTTTCACCTATTTCAGTATTCAAACCAAATTCATAATTCTTTGAAAATTCAGTGATACCGCAGATTTGTGCTATATGCTCAATTTCTTCATTGTTGGCTTCAGGCCGAGAGAAAGATATATTATTTCTAATTGTACCAGAAAATATCGTGGGATACTGTTCAACATAAGCAATTTTAGCTCTAAGATTTTTGATATTCATGCGTTCAATGTCAGCAATTCCCACCAGGATAGAGCCTTGATACTTAGTGTAAAACCTCATTAGTAGCTGAAAAATAGTACTTTTTCCTGCTCCAGAAGGACCTACTATTCCGGTAAATTTTCCTACTTTTATAGAAAATGTTAGCTCTTTTAGTACAATTATATCGTTTCTTGATGGGTATGCGAATATAACATTTTGAAATCGCACGGAATTTATCTGATCAGGAATTGGTTCATTATCCAAAGATGAGTAGTTTAGTGATGCAATATCCCTCAATTCTAAAATTCTCTCAAGTGCTGATAATGGATTATGTAGCTCATTTAGTAGCTCAGCGATACCTCCTGCACTCATGCCAACAATTACAGCATAGTAAATAAACGAGACCATTTGCCCTGAGGTCATAGTGCCGTTTATAATATCCATGCTACCTACCCATAAAACAAAGGTAATAGAGCCAGCAATGATCATTATTGCTAGAGCAAAAAAGATAGAGCGTAGTTTGAGCCTAGTACTGGAATGTTTGATGTTGGAATTTATTTTTTTGCCAAACTGCTGTGATAGGTAGCTTTGCTGGTTATATGCATGAATTGTTCTTATGCCAGTAAAACACTCTTCTGCGCTAGCAAGTATAATGCTTTGCTCGTCCAGTACCTTCCTTGATAGGGAACGAACATGTCTGCTTAGTCTTAATATAGGTATAAGTAATATAGGAATGCTAACAACAACAATTATGGATAATTTAGGGCTATTTATAAACATCAATATAATAGCGCCAATGAGCATCACCAGATTTCGAATCAGGAAAGATAGAAAATTTATGATCAAATTGCCTATAATTTCAATATCTGTTCCTAGTCTTGAAATGATATCCCCAATTTTGAGATCTTCAAATCTAGCTAGATCAATATTTAAGAGGTTTTTGAAGGTATCGGATTTTAATTCTGAAGTGACTTTTAGGCTAATGAGATTGATGTAATATGAGCGGAAAAAGCTACCGATAGAGAAAATTGCAATTAATACCGATAGAAAAATGATAGCACTATGAACATTGTTCATTTGTTCAAGTGTTAGACCTTGATCTATCAGTCTTCTTACAACATAACCAATCAGTAAGAGTGACGTTGAAACCGCTAGCAAAGAAATCATTACAATCGTAAGATTCTTGAAGTGTTTTAGTAAATAATTTATTAACTGCCTAACTTCGTAGCTCATCTTGTTACTTTGTTATTTATATTTGAATTGAAAATTCCCGATCAAGAACATCTCTAAGAAGTACGCTGTTTTTAGTGATCCATTTCCCGTCATCGTTTAAAAAAAAGTGATAAGGTCCGCTAATAGGAGATGAAAGCCACACCTCTTTCGCAGGAGTTTGTCTGTTGATGATGAAAGTACCTCGCTCATCATTAACAACTAATATTCCTCCATTAAGGTCTATGTCTTTGTTACCATTTGGATCACTATTTTCAATTTGGTCAGCGATTTTGGTGATAAGTTCATCAGCTCTAGTAATAAAATTATTTATGTTCATTATCTTTTATCCCTTTAATAACACCATTAGTTAATTCAGCGGTCGTATATGGTTTGCTAATGAATTGGTATTTACCTATCTCCGTATCATTTACTGAACTCTTATCGTATCCAGAAGTAATTATTAGAGCGACATTGGGTAATATTTTCCTGACTTCTAATGCCAGTTGATTTCCATCCATCGAACCAAGAGTTATATCAGTAATTAATAAATCAATTTTTATTCCTTGTCTTACGACATCAAGTGCCTCTTCCACTGTCCTTACATCTATGACATTAAATCCATAATTCTTAAGCACATGACTCCCAAATAATCTTACTGGATCTTCATCTTCAACAAAAAGAATGTGATAGTTATTACACTTAAAATCCTGAATCAGCTCCGACGGTTTTGGTTTTTCTGTGTGCTGGTAGCTATGTATTTCATGGGAGTGAGTTAATAGGAGTAAGAAAGAAGTGCCAATATTCTCTCTGGACTTGATAAAAACATATCCACCAAAATCGTTAATTATTTGTGCTACTGTTGAAAGTCCTAAACCGGTGCCAGTATTTTTTTTAGTGGAGAAAAAAGGATCAAATACTTTTTTAATTACTGCTTTTGGAATTCCATGCCCATGGTCGGCGATTAAAATTTGAACAAATTCCCCTTGTGGAAGATTGCTATTTATAGGGTTGATATAACCAGATTTAGTGAAAGTATTAGAAATATGTTCTAATGAAGTGTTGATATTTATTTCTCCACCACTCGGCATTGCATCTTTAGCGTTAGTTATTAAGTTAGTGACTACTCGTTCAAGTTGAACTGGGTCTATAGCTACTATTGCGGACTTGTTGCTATGTTTTATTGTTAATTTATGTTTTGCTCCAAGAAGCTGGGAAAAATATGGCTCTAGATCGGAAAAGAAGCTCTTGATTGATATCGCCACTTCTTGCTTATCAGCTGGTTCTTTTACGTGCGTCAGAAGTTGTTTTATTAGCTTTGCTCCTCTTAGTGCATTAGATTTAATGTGGTACAATTCTTCTGATTTGCCTATTTGTGGTTCATTAGAGATCAGAATATCACTATACCCAATTACTGCTGTTAGGATATTGTTAAAGTCATGAGCAATAGCGCCAGATAATTGCCCAAGAGTTTGTAATTTTTGTGCTTGTGCTGTTTCTTTAATTTTTTCCTTAGCAGTCAAATTAATATAAATTAGCATTGCTATGCATACAGAAGATAAGCCTATCAAGAAAAATAAACACAAAGTACCAGGTACGTAAAAATGTATGGCAGAGGTTATAATGATCACGGTTAAAAATAATATTATAAGATGTCTTAGTTTAAATGACTGACTTATCAATTTTTTCCCCAATATAAAATAATTCTAGAAATCAGAAACACGTCCATTTTTCTCCCAATCACCATACCTAGTTGGTTCAGGACCTTTTTGTCCGCCAAATTCTTCCTGGCTGATTTTGCTTGAGCTGTTTTCTATTATTAGTGTATTATCCGATTTATTGTTATTTGTCATACAAATTATGAAGTTTTCTCATCTTCCCAGAGTTTATACTAATGGGCCTATTTCAAAAAATCAAATTATAAGAATTGATGGTGATAATTTTCATTATCTTAAGACTGTAATCAGATTAAGGAGAAATGATAATTTTCGATTATTTAATGATCAAAGCGGAGAGTACTTGGTTAAAGTGGAAGAGATAAATAAAAATCAAATTATAATTGGCGTTGTTGATATTATTAGAAATATATCTAATGAACCAAAGTTAATTTTAGCAATTAGTATAATAAAAAGTGAAAGAATGATAGAAGCTATTAGAGGTGCTGTACAAATTGGTGTAACAGCAATTATTCCAGTGATTTCTAGTAGAACTCAAATTAAAACGGTAAACAAAGATAAGCTTAATAGGTGTGTCCTTGAATCTGTGGAGCAGTGCGAAAGGTTTGCCAAGCCTATTTTGTATGACCCTCTAACACTTGAACAATTATGCAAGATAGATGTCGGAGAACAAATTATCTTTGCCAATGAGTCTGAACATGAAGCAACAAAACTCTCAAATATTGCCATTAGCAAGAATCCGGTTTTTTTGGTTGGTCCTGAAGGTGGTTTTACTGAGTCAGAGATTGAAATGCTTACTTCAAGCGAAAAAGTTCATTCGATTAGCTTGGGAAGTAATGTGCTAAGAACTGAAGTAGCTAGCGTAGCAGGGCTTGCTTGTATACAAATGCTAAGGAAATAGTATGAATTTTGAAATTGAAAATCAATTTTTAAATGAAATTGTAGCTGGAATTGATGAAGCTGGGCGCGGTCCCTTAGCTGGTCCAGTGGTTGCTGCTGCAGTGATAGTAGATAAACTTCACGTTATCAACGGAATTAATGATTCAAAAAAATTATCTCGCAATAAAAGAGAAGAGTTATATGAGCAAATAACAAAACACTATCACTATGCAGTTGCTATCATTGACGCAGAGGAGATCGATAGAATTAATATTTTAAGAGCAACTATCGCAGCTTGCATGCAAGCTGGAGACAAACTTTCTGTTAGACCAGATGTAGTCATAGTTGATGGCAACATGAAGTTTGATGATAGTCGGTTTATCAGTGTCGTTAAAGGGGATACAAAATCTATTTCAATTGCTGCAGCCTCGATTGTTGCTAAAGTGACTCGAGATAGGATTATGGATTCATTGGCAATTAAGTTCCCAGAGTATTATTGGCAAAAAAACTCAGGTTATGGTACTAAAGATCACATTAGCGCAATCAAAAAATTTGGTCTTACTTCTTATCACAGAAAGAGCTTTAAATTAAAAGAGATATAAAAATGATTAATTGGCTTAAAAATGGGGTTTTTGCGCTCGCTATTGCTGGGGCATACTCTATTTTTCTAGTGATGCTCAGAACCCCAGGAATAAATCAATTATTTGCCAATCCAGATATTTTTCGCACCTCTTTGGTTATTCATGTAAATTTGTCGGTGTTAGTTTGGCTGCTGGCAATTTCAGTTTCTATATGGAGTGTATCGAAAAACAATTTTATCCAAGATTTTAATTCCAAGATAGCATTAGTGGGTATAGTTTTTATGGCGATAAGCCCTATTTTGACTGATTCTGAGCCGATAATGAATAATTATATACCAATGCTAGAAAACATTCTTTTTGTACTTGGTTTATGCATTTTTGGTGCATCAATTCTAGTATATGCTATTCAAACTTTTCTCTGCAGCTTATTAGAGAAGCCTTTAACTTATGGGCACAGAGTAATTAAAGTAACGAGAATCACAACTTCATTGTTGGTTTTTGGGGTGTGGGGATGTTTTTATTTATCATACTTGGGGTTGGAACAGTTAAAAAATGTTGCCATTCTAGAGATTGATTACTATTACGAAATGCTTTTTTGGAGCGGTGGACATTTACTTCAATTTATATACACACAAATATTCATGTTTGTTCTTATTTGTTTAGTCGAATCTATAAGTGATGGTGAGATAGAATGTTATAATATATATGAGATGCTGCTAATATTGAACTGTGTTTTAGCTAGCACAATGTTTATTGGGCATGCGACCTATGACTTCTCAGATGGGTTATTTAAAGAATTTTTTACCAAGCATATGATTTATACAGCCGGTATAGTTCCTGGAATTTTTATTGTCGTTTTGACTTATGAGATTTGGGCAAAAAAAATGGCATCAATGAATTTGAGTATGTTAGCCTATGTTTTTTCCGTTGGTTTATTTGTGATGGGCGGATTTATTGGTGCTGCTATTTCTGGGATAAATGTTGTTATACCAGCTCATTATCATGGTTCAATAGTTGGGATTAGCATTGCTATGATGGGTTTTGTTTATTTATTTATTTTTAAAGAACAAATTATACAAAATATTTCGTCAAAATCAGGAGTACTAGTAAATCTCTACAATAACGCAAGCGAGTTCTTGGGGCATAATTTTGGCAATAAACGTTATGCTAAATCTCAATTGATGATGATTGCAATTGGGCAGTTCTTACATATTTTAGGTCTTGCATTAGCTGGTGGTTACGGTGTTATGAGAAAAACACCTGGTGAAGAAATTACTTTTTCGGCTAAAATATATATGGGCATTACTGGCTTAGGTGGGCTTATAGCGATCATTGGTGGCTTGATGTTTGTGCATATATGTGCTAAAAATCTTTATTTCAAAGTAAAAAAGTAAGTAACAAAGTGTCTATACCAAAAAAAGAAGAAGCACTGAATGCTGTCAAATTGCTAATAGAATATATTGGAGAAGATCCTTCAAGAGAAGGGCTTAAAGACACCCCAAAGCGTGTTGTCAACAGCTATGAAGAGCTTTTTAGTGGGTATAATCAAAATATTGCCAAGATCCTTGACAAGCGCTTTTATGATATCAATAAATATGAGGATATAGTTCTTTTGCGGTCTATTAATTTTACTTCATTATGTGAACATCATATGATGCCATTTCTGGGAGTGGTAGACATTGCATATCTCCCTGATGGTTATGTTATAGGCGTTAGTAAACTAGCTAGATTAGTGAATGCTTATTCAAGAAGGCTTCAAATTCAAGAGAGGATGACGGCGGAAATTGCTATTGCTTTGCATGAACATTTAAAACCAAAAGGTGTTGCAATTAGAGTCTCAGCAAAACATACTTGTATGAGTATTAGGGGCGCTATGAAGGAAGGAAGCAACATGGAAACTTGTCACTTTACTGGAGTGTTTACCAATAATCTTTCAAAGCGCCAAGAGTTTTGGGATATTTTGAGGAATAATTAAAAATCATGCTGTTATCTAGATATTTTTTACCAGTTTTAAAAGAAAAGCCAGTGGAAGCACAAGTTGTATCGCATTCCCTTATGCTTAGAAGTGGAATGATACGTCAATCTTCAGCGGGGATTTACAATTGGCTTCCTCTGGGCCTAAAAGTGCTGAAAAATATTGAGAATATTGTCAGGTTTAATATGGATGCATCTGGGTTTATTGAAATATTAATGCCGTGTGTGCAAGATGGCAATTTATGGCGTGAATCTGGTAGGTTTGATGTATACGGCAAAGAAATGTTATCATTTAAGGATCGCCATGGGCATGACCTTCTGTTTGGTCCTACTAATGAAGAGCTTATTACGGATATTGTAAGAAACACAATACAGTCGTATAAAGAGCTGCCTAAGGTAATGTATCAAATTCAGTGGAAATTTCGGGATGAAATTCGTCCTAGATTCGGAGTGATGAGAGGCAGAGAGTTCTTAATGAAGGATGCATATTCTTTTGATATTGATATGCAAAGTGCGACGCGAACCTATGATCAAGTTTTTGTTGCTTATATGAGAACTTTTAGAGACCTTGGGTTAAATGCAATTCCACTGGCTGCTGATCCTGGAGAAATTGGGGGAGACTTGAGTCATGAATTTCATGTAGTTGCGGATACTGGAGAAAGTACTCTGTACTACGACAAGAAGTTTGATCTTCTTGGTGATACTCTATCAAATGATATTAAGCAGCTCAAATCATTGTATGCTGCAACTGAGGAAAAACATAATCCTGATACATGTCCTTTAAAAGAGAGTGAATTATCAGTAAGAAAGGGTATAGAAGTTGGACATATTTTTAACTTCGCTGATAAATATTCAGCCCCAATGAGTGCTACGGTAAATGATGCAAATGGTAAGAGAATCCCAATTCAAATGGGATCCTATGGGATAGGGATTTCAAGATTGGTTGCTGCAATTATAGAAGTGTCGCATGATGAGAAAGGGATAATATGGCCTATGCAAGTTGCGCCATTTAAAGTCTCTATTATAAACTTAAATATCAAGGATGAAAAATGTAATGCTATTTGCAGCGCTTTATACAACAAATTGCTTAGTCACTCTATAGATGTAATATATGATGATACTATGGATAGCGTTGGAGCAAAGTTAGCTACACATGACCTTATCGGTTCTCCTTGGCAAATTATTGTAGGTCCGAAGAAAGCAGCAACAGAAATAGTAGAGTTAAAACATAGGGAATCATCTATAGTTCAGGATTTAAATGCTGAGTCAGCTATTACTGAGGTTTTGAATAGTTTACATGTCAAATAGTCTTGTATCATTTATATCTTTAAGGTATTTCAGAGCTAAGAAGAACGAAAAATTTGTTTCAATTATCTCAGGCATATCACTTGCTGGGATTAGTATTGGAGTTATGGCTCTGATTATTGTGATGTCAGTAATGAATGGATTCCATATTGAATTAACTTCTAATATAATTGGCCTTAACGGAGATATTGCAATAACGCCAATGAATAAGGTTATTGAAGATCACCAAGAAATAATTTCAAAAGTTCAAAAAAACAAGTTTGTCGCTAAAATCAGCCCTTTAATTGTTGGTCAAGCTTTGGCTATTGGTGATGGTTCAAATAGTGGTGTTATTATCAGAGGCATCAATATATCAGACTTAAAAAACAAAGGTCCGATACTTGATAATGTTCTTTATGGTAGTTTTGCAGATTATGACGGGTTGAACGTAATTGCAATAGGTGCTGAGCTTGCTAGGAATTTGGGGGCTAATGTTGGATCTAAAGTGAAGCTTGTTTCCCCTAATTTACTACCAACAGCTTTTGGAACTATGCCAAGAGCAAAAGATTTTACAGTAGTGGCAATTTTTTCTAGCGGATTGTTTGATTATGATGCTGCAACAGTTTTAATGACAGTGCCAGCAGCACAAGTATTTCTTTCAATGAAAGAAGGAATTAACTTGATAGAAATCAAAATAGATAATGCAGGGTTGGTGTCTAATTACTCGAAAATTTTACAAAAGGAGCTTGGATCTTCTGTACAGGTTAAAAATTGGATGCAAGATAATCAGCAATTTTTAGCCGTTTTACAAGTAGAGAGAACAA
>JAAFHP010000090.1 GCA_013298405.1 Alphaproteobacteria bacterium
TCAATTCATGCCACCTGTCATATATTGTATATCGCCCAGGAGTTTTATGGGAAGGATATTACTTTCTTATTTATAATAACTGGATTTGAAGGCTTAACAGGCGGTATGACAATGGCTGCTTATATTGCATTTATTGCATCCTTATGCGATGGCAAATTTAGAGCTACACAATACTCGTTTTTCTCCTCCATGATGGGATTATCTAGATCAGTATTTCCTACTATTTCAGGATATATAGTTAGTTATCTCGGCTGGAGTATGTTCTTTATTTTTACAATTTTATGTACAATGCCTGCTTTAATATTGATACTATACTTAGAGAAACAGCAAAAATTAAATAACCAAAATAATCCAGATGATTGATATTATCATTGTAGGGTTATATCTTTGCGCCCTACTAGTTATTGGTATTTTAAAGCGAAATAAAGGCTTCAATTTTACTACACTATCTAAGATTAGAGATAAAGCAAAGAACAATAAGTTCGTTCTCGTTGCAACCATCTTTGCTTCAAGTATTGGTGGTGGGACAACCTTTGGCATCTCGGAAAAAGCATTCTCAGAGACTTTAGTAAATACTTACGCCCTACTAATGGCCCTTCCAATAGATATTTTAATAGCTTTATATATTGTACCAAAATTAGCTAGGCATTATGGCGCAGAATCAATTGGAGATATTATGTCATATCATTATGGCAAATACGGAAGATATTTAGGAGGAATATCTGCGATTTTAGTATCAATTGGTTTACTTTCAGCGCAAGTAAGTGTTAGTGGAAGAATTTTTGAGTATATACTGAATGTTGATTATTTATACGGGGTTATAATTAGCTATGGAATAGTGTTGGTGTACACCACAATTGGCGGACTTCAATCGGTATTATTTACTAACTTACTACAATTTTTAGCTATGATTTTTGCAATACCAGTAATCTCAATATATGGCATCCATCAAATAGGATTTTTTGAGTTTATAAACGCCATTCCAAAAGAAAAAATATATTTTACAGCCAATAATGAACTTTTGCCTATGTCTATTGCTACGGCTTTTGCATTTGCCTTGATTAATTTACTACCAACTTTCATACAACGTACTACGTTAAATAAAAATAGCAATATTACCTCAAGTGCCGTGCTTATTAAAACAGCCATATATGCTGTGTTTTTAATTTTTGTAACATTAAATGGATTAATTGCATACGTACAGTACCCAGAAGTAAAAGCTAGCATAGCTCTTGTGCATTTAATTGATCACCTTATACCTACTGGTTTGCAGGGATTAGTAGTTGTTGGTTTACTTGCAGCAGTAATGTCTACTGCTGATTCTGACCTTAATGTTTTATCAATTACTTTGGTTAATGATATTATAAAGCCCAATATATCTAAAATTTCTGAACATGCAATGCTCATTATAGCAAGGATAATAAACGTTGTTATAGGCAGCTTGTCGATTATTTTTGCTATGTGCTTTTCCAGAGTTGTTGATTTAGTTATCTTTGTAGTTGGTTTTTGGAGTCCGTTAATACTGGTGCCACTTGTACTTGGTCTTTTCGATATAAGAATTAGCCCAAAAGGGTTAATCACTTCTTCTATTTTAGGCGCAATAAGTTTTTTAGGCTGGCACTTATTCTTTGAAAATATGTTCTATTTAAGGGCAATATTAGTTGGAACTACAATTAATCTGATTACTTTTTTATTGTTTTATTTATCGACCTCAAGAACTATCAAAAACATAAGACACTAAGACATTTCCTTACTCTATAACCATTCCTAGCACTTAAAAACAGCGAAGTAATTTACATCAAGACTATCTTCTAGCACCCATTTTTGATCCATTATAGAATAGCTAAGTCCTTTCATTTCTAATAATTCTAAATTTGACTTACTCGCCATCATAACCAGTTCAGATGGTTTCATAAACTTAGAATAATCATGTGTATGCTTAGGCACCCATTTTAAGATTCTTTCTGCCGCCACAATTGCAAGTAAATAAGATTTTGCTGTTCTATTTAGAGTTGAGATAACTATTACACTGCCTTTATTCAAAAGCTTAGCTAAATTGGACACAAATTCCTGTGGATTGATTATATGTTCTATAAGCTCAAGACATAGGATAACATCAAACTTATTTCCATTATTAACGTAGTCTTCAACAGTGGTATGAAAAAATTGAGCTGAGTAAGAGTTACTTTGTGCGTGCTCTTGCGCTATTGATATATTACTCTCATTTGCATCGATTCCAAAAGGGTTGATACCTAATTTACTCATTTCATATGAAATAATACCTCCTCCACAACCGACATCTAGGAGTTTGATATCTTCTATTTTTTTATTTGGTTGTATATATTTAGCAAATATATATTTTAAATACTCAACTCTGGTAGGAGTAATTTGGTGCAACATTTTAAACTCACCACGCTCCGTATCCCACCAATCTGAATATTCTTTGTTAAATTTTTCTAATTCTAATAAATCTACGGATGTATTCATATTTATGCTCTTTAATTGAGTTATCCTGAATGAAACACAATCATCCCAAACTCCACTAGTCATCCTGAACTTCAGGATCCATTACTCGTTTTTGGACCCCGGATCAAGCCCGGGGTGACTATAAAGAACGCTCGGGATGACCATAAAGAGCGCCTGTGGTGACTACCTACGCACCAACGATGACTAATCAAAGCAATAACATTAATAGAAAAGAGATGATATGTAAATTACCATGATAATATGTCTTCAAAAATGCTAAGCTACATGGTATATTATCAGACCTCAACAGACATTTTGAAAAACCATTATGCAAGTAATTGTGCAAAAATTTGGCGGCACATCAGTTGCTGATCTTGAGCGGATCAGAAATGTTGCAAAACTTGTTCAAAAAGAGCTAAAACAAGGTAATAAAGCCATCACCATAGTGTCAGCTATGGCAGGGGTAACTAATTCCTTGATTATGCAATGTCAGCAATTATCAAGACTGGATAATATAGATTCATTGAGAGAATATGATACAGTACTCGCAAGCGGCGAAACTGTCACTTCTGCCCTACTTGCTCTTGAGCTACAAACCATTGGAATTCAATCAAAATCACTACAAGGATGGCAAATTCCTATTAAAACCTCAAAAACTCATGGTAACGCACAAGTAATTGACCTTGACTCTAGCTTATTAAAGCACCTTTTAAACAATAATATCACTCCAGTTATTACCGGCTTTCAAGGAATCACTAATGACTTCAATATTACAACTTTAGGAAAAGGCGGATCAGATACAACAGCAGCAGTAATTGCTGCAAGTGTTGCTGCACATAGATGCGATATATATACTGACGTTGATGGAATTTATACAGCTGACCCAAGAGTAGTCCACAATGCAAAAAAAATCGATATTATTGACATTAATCAGCTATATGAACTATGTATATCTGGAGCAAAAGTACTGCACCCAAGAGCTGCACTTGCGGCTAAACGCTATAGATTTGACTTAAGAGTACTATCATCATTTGATGTTCATTCAACAGGCACAACAGCCATAAATATCATAAGAACTATGGAAAACACATCTATTACTGCTATTACTTCTAATAAAAACTTACTTAAAATTACAGTTGAACATACTGCTGAAATGTTATCGCAACTTATTCAAGCGTGCGCACATAACGAAGTAGTTATAGAACAAGCATCGAGTTACCTATCAAAACAGTCTGTGCTAATTGTAAATCTAGTTGATAAAAACAAATGTGAAAAATTATTAAATGACTTAAAAACTAAACAGCTCATCACAAAATATAGCATAGGTTCTAATATTTCCTCTGTTACTGTTGTTGGATATGGTATAAAGAATGATAGCAATCTAATCTACGAACTAATTGAATTGCTTAAGTCTCATGGTATAAGCATTTTTTCTGCTGACCTTTCGGATTTAAAATTCTCAATAATTGTAGATGATCATGATAATGAGAAAACAATAAAGCTATTACATGACAAATGCTTCTCACAGCCTTCTTGAGTCAATATCAAGAAAATTCCAAATTGTAAATTTTATAAATAACCCTATTCTTGGCGTAATAACTATTATTGCAATGCTTGCCACTATTGCTTTCTTACAAGAGATCATTCATTCATCTGAACATATTTTAATATACTTTCATACCACCTTTTGGCTTTGGATGACTGTATTATTATCTATTTTTGCGGATGGATTTGCCGAATCCATGGCAAAATATAAGCACTACTCTGTACAAGATTTATATGTTACTCACCTTGTGAGACAACTAACATTACTTAAAAAAAAGGAATCACCTGATAATAACATAATTAAATTTAACACTGAGAGTTATAAAAGCACTTTAGTTGATCAAAATAGAATTAAATCAGGAGATTTAATTCTCCTAACTAATGGGGACATAGTTCCACTAGATGGAATATTAGTTAGCGGCTCGTGTTATGTTAATGAATCAGATTTGACTGGTACACTAGGCCAGAGCTTCAAAACTAGCGAAGAAGGCGGCATCTTAACAGCCGGTAGCATCATAGAGAGCCTTGATCATATTATTGTTAAAATAACTTTCTCTAAAAGATTTTCTTTTTATGCGAGAACTAAGCACCTAATCAAAGCTATTAGCAGGCAGTCATTACCGTCAGAACTCGCTTTGCAAAGAATTACTTTTGGCTTTTCTATACTCTTCCTTTGCGTCATTTTCACTGTTTGGATAATAGCTAAATACTCTGGCTATGAAATACCATTTATATATATTTTGGACTTAATAGTCTTGCTCTTACCCACAACTTTTTCAGGATTACAAAGAGCTATAATCAGGTATGGTACAATAAAACTCCAAGCAAAAGGAATATTTGTACGCGACAATGTAGCCCTTGATAATGCAGTTGATGTCAATGTTGTTCTATTTGATAAAACTGGTACTATTACTGTTGGCAAAAGAGAAATGACAAGCTTCGTAAATATTTCTGATTTTGATGATGATAATTTTCTTGAATTATTATATTTGGCATCATTGCATGACACTACTCATGAAGGTCAAAGTATTAGAAATTACATTGAAAATCGTGAAGTTTTTAATAATCTTGAAGTTATTAAGTCAAATTACACATATTTTTCATTCTCATCATCAAAACCAATAAGTGGTTGCGATTATAAAGGAATTGAAATTAGAAAAGGCAGCATAAAAGCAATTTCAG
>JAAFHP010000091.1 GCA_013298405.1 Alphaproteobacteria bacterium
CAGAATTAGTTCTAATAGCGGCTACTCAAGCCAAGATTTTTTATCAAATATTGCCAGCGAGAAGTCTTTAAAAGAACATATAACCGAGCAAATTAATTTATCCCTTGATGATAATAAAGATAAATTAATTGCACATTTTTTACTAGATTCTCTGCATAGCAATGGGTATTTAGGAATCACTACATCTGAAGCGGCTAAAATACTAAAATGTGGTGAAGAAATTGTCATTAAAGTGCTTAAAGTACTACAAACGTTTGACCCAGCCGGTATCTTTGCTAGGAACCTAAGAGAATGCTTACTAATACAACTATCTGACCAAGAAAATGTTGACCCATCTTTACTAATTATGGTCAAAAACATAGATCTAATAGCAAGTGGTGATTTTAAAAAATTATCAAAACTTTGTAATGTAAATATTGGCAATATAGGAGAATTAGTAAAACAGGTTAAACTCTTAAATCCCAAACCAGCAAACGGTTTCTTCATTGAACAAACAAGTTACAAAGTGCCAGATGTACTACTGAGATTTGATGAATCAGGACTAGCAATATTAGAATCTAACAATGATTCAATCCCGAGATTAAGGGTAAATAATGACTACTACACTATGATTAAAGATAGGGTAATGGATAAAGATGAAAAGGCATTCACTCAAACCGAAATAGAAGCAGCAAATACCGTAGTAAAAAGCATTGACCAGCGTAGCAACACAATACTTAAAGTTGCCAGTGCAATTGTAGAGGAACAAATAGATTTCTTCACGCGCGGAGTAATGTACTTAAAACCTATGACCTTAAATAAAATTGCTGTTAATACTGGCTTTAATGAAAGCACTATCAGTAGATCAACAGCAAATAAGTACCTCTCTACTCCAAGCGGTATATATGAGCTGAAGTATTTTTTCTCTTCAAGCCTAAACACAACACGTGCTTCTGAGGATAACGTCTCTAGCACCAAAGTAAAAGAACTGATTAAACAGATTGTAATGAATGAAGAAATTGATCATATTTTTTCTGATGATGAAATAGCTGAACAATTATCAAAATTCAACATCAGTATCGCAAGGCGTACTGTTGCTAAATACCGCGAAGCGATAAGCATACCTACTTCAGCAATACGTAAAAAAAATAGATCTATAGCAAGTTCACTTTAGTCATTTATTCTAAAATCAACCAATTCTTTTTTCAGTTTTTAATAAAAGATGCTCTGTATTTTGAGTTTAATTACTTAAAGTTTATTAATCAATTTTCTTGACTAGTTAACATAAATTAACTAACATAACTCCATCAATTATTTACATTATTTAAAGAGAGGACTTATGTCAAAGAGTAATGCACACAAGCCTATATCAGCTAAAGCAAAACCACAATCATCAATTAACGCTGCGGCGGCAGCTCAAGAAGATTCTATATCCCCCAGAAGTAAAGTTATAGCAGCTAATAAAGCTAAAACAGCAGCTGTCAAGGCTAAATTAGCAACTATTAACGCCGAAGCAAAAGCAAGTAAAGTCATAGTAAAATCACCAGCAGCAGCTCAGGAAGAACCCATGACTCCTAAAAGTAAAGTCATAGCAGCTAACAAAGCAAAAGCCGCTGCTGTTAAAGCTAAAGCAACAGCTGTTAAAGCTGAAGCAGCAGCACAGAAATCACAAAATACGCCTCATAAAAAATATACTACTGAAGAAAGAGAGGCTACATTATTAAAGGTAATACAACATAAAATTGAGTCAAATGACTTTTCTTCATTAAAAAGCTATATCGCAGAATACAATGAAAACTCTTTAGATAAAGATAAACTAAGCACGTTACTATCTAAGAAAAATAAATTCATAACTCACAAGGGCCTGATAAAATATGAAAATAAAAGCGCTCTCGACTTAGCACTTTTTAACAATATAAGTACAGAACTTATCTTAAGTAATGTTAATGCTACTGACTTAGAAAAGATGATTTCTGTGGGGTTATCTTACTATCAAGATTATTATGCAATAAAATCAACACTAGAGACAATTCACCCTAACTCATTGGCCACAATATTTAAAACACACTATAAAGTGGGGTTAAATATACTTGATATTGCTTTAAATAAACATCCTAGCAAATCAGCACTGATTCTTGATATAATCGATAAAGTTTCACCTGAAGAACTAGCTCAAGCAATAGTTAATTCAAAAGATACTTTAGGCTCTCTTATGCGAGAGAATAAAGTTGCTACATTAATAATAAATAAACTTTCGGCCGTAAATGTTCTAGAAATTCAAAATAACGAAGGATTAAACATACTTGATATTGCTTTAGATACCTACAGCAGTAATTCTAGGTACGATGGGAGATTTTATCACTATGGCAACAATTCAACACAAGTTGAAGAAATGCTTTCCTCTATAATTGAAAAAATCCCTACTAAACAACTAGCTCACCTATTGTTTAATATGGGACCTAAATTAGCAACCATTTTGAGATCAAATAAGATTTCTAAACTAATAATAGACAAATTTTCGGCTGAAAATATTCTGGAAATACAAAGTAAAGAAGTATTAAATACACTTATTACTTTAAATCTCTATTCCTGTCATTATGACGATCCAGTGCTTATAAAAATGATTAGCACTATGATTGATAACATTTCCTATACAGAACTAACTCAAGCGCTAGCTAACACAAAACCTGACTTGGTAACTTTTATGAGATCGCAAGAAATTGCCAAATCAATAATAAACAAAACGCCAGCAGAAAATATTCCAGAACTGTTATTTACAACCACAAGTAATGATAATTTTATACCTTGTTTAGAGTATTGCATGAGTTTAAAAACAAAGGTATTTAACATTAATGCCTTTAATCAGATTGGAGAGAGATTAATTGACATTGTGAGCACGAAATATGCTCAGACAAAGAATAAATCATTATTAGAAACTATCAACAATCTTCGTAAATTTGGCTCAGTTGAACCAAAAGTTGCAATTCAGATCAACACTCCAAAGAACGATAAAGTCTTAGATGATATTGATTTAAAAAAATTGGATAGTAGCGATAAAAATAAAGAGATTACACGCGAGATTTTAGGAAGAATAGATAAGGAATATCAGTTAACGGAAGCACAAATTGGTGGGAATATTAGCTGGTTTAAAACACAAGACTTGAGTGGCTGGTTTAATAATTCTTGGGATAATTGGGGTGGAAGAGTATACACCATCTCTGAAGTGGTTGATCTACTATCTGGAATGCGTAATGTCAATGATAGATTAGGTATTAACTGGGACTTTAAAAAAGTTCTTGCGACCGCAATACATATTGCAAGAACGAGTGATGATAAAGAAATGATAGCGCATTTAACACATACATTATCAGATTTAAAAATGTGCAATTTAGGAAAATTAATAAACTTAGCAAGTATTTTTCAAGTTAAATTTAACAAAGATCTAGAAGAAGCAAGATCAGCTTCAATTAAATTCACCGAACATGAAATTGAATTCTTATTTCAAAATGTATTTGATGGTCTTAAAAGCATCCTCGAATCAAATAATAATAAAATGGCTCAAGCAGTAAAAAGCTGGGTATTTGAAGTAAGTGATAAGGAAGTAGCTCGTGATAATCCAGAAAAATGGAGCATGACTACGATACAAATTCACGGTCTGTTTAATGCTACCTTGCAAGAAATAATAACTCATACAGGCTTTAATTGTGATACTAAACATTTTAAAAATCTAGTAGATCAAATAGCTCAGAGAATTAATAACATAAAATCTGCTAATAACGTCTCAAGTCCTGCTATTAATGAATTGCGTAAATTATATATTTTAAGCAAGAATCTATATTTCCAAGAGGAGTTTGAAAAAATCGTTCAAAATCCAAATGAAATAGATAACATTTTTGGAAACTTTAGTATGTATGCTAAATCATATTACAGCGACCTAAGTGGTGTTAGTCATAGTCTATATGCTAAAACTTACAAGAAATTATCAAAACAGAACATAGAACTTGCTGAACAGTTCTTATTTACTGCTGTTGAATATACTTTTATAACACAAGAGGACACCCAAAATATTAAAATATTAGTAGAAGATCCTAAGTTATTTGATGACGAGCTTGCTTTACTACTAGCAAATACTCATGAGCACGAAGAAGCAAAAGACAGACTGCCGATTGAAGATGAGTATAAATATTATGAACCAGATACTCAACTCATTGGTGAACAAAGTGGCGATGCAACAGACCATTATTTAGATTGAAATTCTTATACAACTAGTTCTTTTTTCAGTTTTCAATAAAAGATGGGTTATATCTTGAGTTTATAAGTAACCTAGGCTGTGTCCCAATTCTCACTAGTCATGCTGAACTTGATTCAGTATCCATTACTACTTGTGGACCCCAAATCAAGTTTGGGGTGACTAAATAGACACCATTAACCCAGGAGTAGGATGGGCTGATGGTTAAAATTACTGAACTTGTAAGAGGGGCTTGGCATTCACTCAAACCGAAATAGAAGCAGCAAACCGTAGTAAAAAGCATTGACCAGCGGTAGCAACACAATACTTAAAGTTGCCAGTGCAATGGTAGAGGAACAGCAAATAAGTACCTCTCTACTCCAAGATATATGAGCTGAAGTATTTTTTCTCTTCAAGCCTAAACACAACACGTGCTTCTGAAGACAATGTCTCTAGCACCAAAGTAAAAGAACTGATCAAACAGATTGTAATGTATGAAGAAATTGATCATATTTTTTCTGATGATGAAATAGCTGAACAATTATCAAAATTCAACATCAGTATCGCAAGACGTACTGTTGCTAAATACCGCGAAGCGATAGGCATACCTACTTCAGCAATACGTAAAAAAAATAGATCTATAGCAAGTCAGTATGATTTATAATTATTCAACTTAATTTACTACATTATCTCTTTGAGTTTTTTCAGTACTTCTTTAGCGTGCCCCATGGCTGAAACATTGTACCAAGTGTAGGAAAACTTGCCATCTGGTCCTATTAAGAATGTTGACCTTTCAATACCCATATATTTTTTGCCAAACATAGATTTCTGTGTCCAAACATTAAATTTTTCACAAGTATTGCTATCATGGTCTGATCCAAGATGAATGTTTAAGTTAAAATTATTTTTAAACTTATCATGAGATGTGTGAGTGTCCTTTGAAATTCCTATAATTTCAGCATTAAGTTTT
>JAAFHP010000092.1 GCA_013298405.1 Alphaproteobacteria bacterium
ATGTGCAATCACTTGATGTGAGTGTAAGAGCAATTCACACCCCCCTCCCAAAGCAAACCCAAAAGCACAAGAAATGACATCTATATTTGAGTTTTTGACCTTATTCATAGCTTTTTGTCCGAGGTCGATAAAAGCTTCAAGCTTTTTATAGTGCTTGCTATCAATATATTCATAAAATCTTCTTATATCAGCACCAACTGAAAAATGCTTACTTAAACCAGGGTAAATGATTAGCTTCTTATTATTATCTTCTGATAAACTAACCGCATCAATTAGATCTTCAAAAACATTTTCATTTAAGGTGTTCATTTTTGTTTTTATTACAAAGACATTGGCATTATTATAATTCCATAACTCAGAAGCATCCTTTGCTTTGGCTAATTTAGCTGCAACATCAACAACATACTCTTTCTTGCTTATAGTTTTATGTTTGCTTTTTAGTACTTTAGCCCATTCTATTTGATCTGAAATTTGACTCAAAAGCTCAAAAGGACCATATTTAAAGCTGTAACCAAGCCTCATAGCTGTATCTACATCATCGACTGAATCTGATATTTCAGGCACAAGGTCAGATACATATGAGAAAAAACTATTTAGAACTGAATTAAAAAATTCACCATAACTGTCCTTTCTTGCAAGTAGTATATCTTTATCCTTAGGCGTTTGAGGTTCTTGAATAGCTTCGTACTCCCTAGTTTCAAAATTCAGTATTTGCTTAACTGACTTACCAGCTTCATTCTTAGTAACTTTATAAAAGCCAGCACCTGCTTTTCTACCTATCAAATTACTCTGTCTCATCCATTCAAGTAAGGCATTGTCTACAATTGCTTCATGGTAATGATCATCTTTAGATAAGGCACTTTTAAGAGAGCGTGAAATTAGGGCCATAACATCATGACCAATTAAATCGTATAAACCAAAAATGCCAGTACTTGGAAAACCAAATAATTTACTAAAGACTGTATCAATAAAATAAGGATCTAACTTCATTTCTATTGCCCTGCGAACAGTTAGTTCTAATAAGAAGCATCCTATTCTATTTGCAATAAAGCCTGGCGTATCATTACACTTTACTATTGTCTTACCAAGCTTGGTCGTCAAAAACTTAGAAACAGTAAACACAGAATCTTGATTTGTTGTCTTATCATAAACTAATTCAAGTAGTTCCATGTATCTTGGAGGATTGAAGAAATGAGTAATCATAAAACGCTTGCCTATTTCTTCAGGCAATATCTCTTTTAGCACTTTAAGAGGTAATGTTGATGTGTTAGAAGCTATTACCGCATTACCTTTTAAGTAAGGCGTAATAGTCTTATATAGCCCATGCTTAATTTCTACTTTTTCGATAATAACTTCTATTATTAAATCACATTCAGTTAATTTCGAAAGATCATCTCTTAAATTACCAACTGAAATATACTCCAATAACTTTGGGTGAGATAATGCCACAGGCTTACTATTACTCATTCTAAGTAATGCTTGTCTGGCTATATTTGATGGATTATCTGATTTTTCGTCGACAATATCTAGTAATAGAACTTTAGTTCTTGAATTAGCCACCTGAGCAGCAATTCCACTTCCCATTACTCCCGAACCAATAACACAAACCCTGTTTATATCTTCCATAATGATCTAAGCAAATATTGCCTTCTCTAGCTCTTTGATATTAAGATGCACTAGGTCTTTGTTAATTTCTTTTGCTAGTTTTTTCTTTAAGTTTGAATTTAACAAACTTCTGACATGACCTAATAATTTGGTTGATGCAACTATATATAATTCTCTATAGTCATTATCAGAGGCAAATAAATCTTCTATATGTGATATGGACGCTCTCACTGCTTCCACATATTCAATATCTTTTTTAGACGTATGTGAATCATGAAATACTGAAAGACCAGATTTATTTCCTCTTAGAGTCTCATGTCTTTGTACGTCGTGCGTATGCTTTTCATGTAGTTGGTATTGCGCAATCTCTTCTACAATTTTAAGACCATCACCTTTAAATAACTTTAAAGTATTAACATCCAAGACCGCTATTACTTTCAATCCAAAACTATTATTCATAGCCATTATCACCCTTTAGTTGAATAAGTTCCTACACTTTTTACTATAGTACCTATTACTTTTGCAAAAAAGTATTTTGTGATCTATGGGATAATTTATAATTTTATTAGTTCTACATTAAATCACCAATATTAGCTAAAAATAACTTAGCTCTTTGTGATTTTGGCTTTGAAAAAAACTCATTTGCTGGCTGGTCAGCAAGTATGACCCCTTTGTCTATAAATACCACCCTATCAGCAATTGCTTTAGCAAATTTGATATGATGTGTGATAACTATCATCTGCACTTGCTGCTTTATATTATTAATTATCTCGATAATATCCTTTATTACCTCTGGATCTAGAGCCGAAGTTGGTTCATCAAACAACATCACTTCTGGATCCATCATGAGCGCTCTACAAATAGCGACTCTTTGCTTTTGTCCACCAGATAAGTACTTTGGGTGTATATCAATTTTCTCTATTATTCCAAACTGACTAAGTAAACTTACCGCCTTATCGTGAGCTTCAATTTTACCCATCCCTAGAACATTAATCGGGCCATATACTAGATTCTCCAGTACATTCATATGAGGAAACAGATTAAATTGCTGAAACACCATGCCAATTTTTAGACATAATTTAGCACGGTTTTTCGTTGTTAGCGTTTTGTTGTTAACAATCACTTTTCCACTCGTAGGTGTTTCAAGATTATTAATACATCTTATTAGTGTTGATTTCCCACTACCTGAGGCACCTATAACTGCAACCACCTCTTTTTTGTCAAAAGTAAGATTAACATTTTTCAGCGCAACATTATCACCAAATTTTTTCGTTATATTTTCAAGCACAATCATTTTAAGATAACCTCTTCTCAAGAATCATCGCAAAACTACTAATTATCAATACAAGAAAATAGTAAGCAGCTGCTGCAGTTAACATCGGCATGAAAAAATTATACGTCTCAGCAGAAACCATTTGAGCTCTTCGCATCAAATCCATTTCTCCAATGATCGAAATCAAGGCAGATTCTTTTACCAAGTTAATCAGCTCATTCACTAATGCTGGCAGAATATATCTAAATGCTTGCGGTAAAATAATATCTTTCATTCTTAAAATTGGTGGCACACCTATTGCTTTTGCAGCTTCAGTTTGCCCTTTATCAACTGATTCAATTCCGGCCCTAATTATTTCAGAAACATAAGCACCTGAATTCATAGAAAAAGCTAAAATACCAGCAGCAAAGACTGACAACTGAATATTAAGCAAACCAGGAAAGCCAAAGTAAATAATAGATAGTTGAATCAAAAGTGGAGTTCCTCTGAAAATAGAAGTGTAACCATGAGCTAATATCCGAAGTGTTTTAATATCAACAACTTTACATATAGCTACTAATACCCCAATTACAAGACCTACACAGACTGCAATCAGACTATACTCCAGCGTAACAAACACCCCTTTGATTATAAAAATCATATGCGGTAAGAATGCTTCTAATTCATCATACATTGTATGTGTCACAAATTAATTATTATCCAAATAAATTAATAATTTCTTTTTACCTAAAGGTCAACTTATATATTGACCAAACCACTTATGACTGGTATCTAACAAATCTAGTATTGCTAACTTATAGCTAAAAAAAACCAACTAATTTTAAGATAATCATGACTAATAGAATCGTTGCACTTGTATTTATGTTAATGATATCCGTATCAAACTTGTCTAAAGCAGATGTAACCAGTGATAATGCGGGTGAACAAGCGATGATTAGTAATTTGAGAACATTGATAGATTCAGATCCATTTTTTAAAAACATGTCAATAAATATTGGTGCTGGTATTAGCGGTAGCAAAGAATTTGCTAAACTAAGTGGGGGTAAATCATTAAATGTCCTGCTAACATGGCAATGGCTTGATGAAATGAAAAATCTCAAACCTGGTACTGTAATAGTCACCCCGGAACATTCGATTAATCAAGATTTTAATTCAATCGCAAGTAAAGTAAAAATCATAACCATACACGGCGTGCTTCATAATAGAACTATCGAAAATATTCAAAAGGAAAACTCTGCATCAATTCCGGCCAAAACAAAAATAATATTTATGCTAGCTGGGGACACTCAGCAAGCGGATGGTAGCTGGGTTTTATTTGATAAAAATATGGCAAACAAGATAGCAAATGAATTACCTAAGAATAGTAATATCATAATTTTGAATGGACCTAGAACGGGAAAACATATCAATGAAAATAATACTATTAAAGTTGATGAACACGCGCACCGAGATAAGTTTGATACTGTTACCCAAGAGGTGTTGAACATATCCTCTTCAAATAAATCATGGACTGTTAGTGACTTTAAATATGGACATAATAGCCCGTGGGGACCAGCATTAAAATTCTGCCGTGAAAACAAAGATGTCATTCTTGTACTTCCTGGAGAGTCAACATCAATGATTTCTGAGGCATTAAGCCTGGGGATTAAGCCAGTAATCTATGAACATAAAGCTATGACTCCAACGTCTTTAGCTTATGTGAAATCACTGATTAAAACTAAACTAGCTTTATCATACCCAGATTTTAGTACAAATCTACGTCGCCAAAAACCAGTAGCAAATCAAAATATGCTGATTATTGATGCACTCAAAGCAATAACGACAAAACCGTCAAAATAGTTTTTACTTAAATATAATTTTCTTTGCTGGATATCATCGGATATAATACTAAGGTTATTCTAATCATTAAATATTGATATGCTAGAGTCGATAACAACAGAGTTTGCATTTCACTTTATGCTAGTTTTTGCTAGACTAGGAACGGCATTCTCTCGTTTTCCTGCTATAGGATCAAACTATATTCTTACAAGAGGTAAGCTAGTATTTGCCTTGTGCGTCACTTTTGTAATGTTACCAATCATAGAGCCTACTTTGCCGCAATATAGCAATAAATTTTCTTCTAATTTAGGATACTTCATAATAGAGATTATGATTGGGCTAATAATCAGCATAGCATCTAGTATCTATTTTCAATCCCTACATTTTGTAGGCCAGATAGTATCGATGCAATCAGGCCTTGGTGCTGCCGCATTCTTTGATCCAGCACAAAAAACTCAAGTA
>JAAFHP010000093.1 GCA_013298405.1 Alphaproteobacteria bacterium
TTTACCGTCTACTCTAACTGCATTCGCAACATTTAGTTTAGCAAAAATAAAAAAAGCAGTTAGCACAACAATCCCAGCAACCAAGTAGGATATTTTTTTTACGCTTAATTTCATAATAATTTGTTTTTTTAAGATTAATGGTGGGCGATGACAGACTCGAACTGCCGACCGTCTCGGTGTAAACGAGATGCTCTACCAACTGAGCTAATCGCCCGCAAGCGTAATATGCACTAGTTTTTTAAAAGAATCAAGTAGTTTTATACTAATTTTGTTGCCCATATAATAAATTGCTATATTTTTAATATTTGTGAAATAATTATCAAACTACAATGAGAAAACTGTATAATATTATCCATTCGGTAGTTGATCATAAGATATCACTAAAGGAATTATATTTTTCTTTAAGCACCTGGTTTACAGCACTTTTCTTATTTCTAGGATTTGCCACAAAATTTAATACCACATTACTTGTTGCTAACTTGGTTCTTGCTTTTTATATTTACCTCATACTCATTTTAGTCACCAATAGATTATTACTATCTGGATTCCTTACCTTACTGCTTGCGGTTTCGTTTGATTATATCAAGCTGATTAAGTGGCAATTTCTAATGCAAGAATTTTCAGCAGCTGATTTCTTCATGCTTAAACTGTTGATAAATCACGGATTACTAAGATTGATGTATGAGTATGCTACAAAGGAGATTTATCTAATCTTCATTCTGCTGTTACTCAATTTTATACTTTTGTGGAATCGATATGATACCCTTTTGGACAAAATGCGTCTTGGTGCCAAAAACTATTATGCTCTTAGGATAGTATCAATTGGTGTTGCCATACTCTTATTATCAAAATTATTTGATATCTCATTTGATAAAAGGTCGTATTTTTATATGGCAATAGATTCCATAAAAAAAGAAAATAGTGGTTTTCAAAGAAAATTATATGGCCCTTTTGCGGATGTTGTTTTCACCATTCCAGATATATATATTGAGCCATTAGAAGGAACAATCGACTCTAGCCTCATTGCCCAAGAGGTAGAAAAATCAAAGGATAATATTTTAACTCCTATTGAAGAAATGCCTGATATAGTGGTTATTCTTAATGAGTCAGTATTTAATCCTAGCAAACTAGATTACGATTTCGCTGATAAATTTAATTTTGCCTTTTTTAATCAAGGTAAGTACACCAAATATTATGGCACACTAAATGTCAATACCTTTGGAGGTAGTTCTTGGATCAGTGAATATGAGATCAATACAGGCGTCCCTCACGCATCATTTTCTGGCCCCAGCTATATGCCATTTATTACACTAATTCCAAAGACACAAAATTCAATTATGTCATATCTTAAGTCAATCGGTTATAACGTAGAAGTTGTATATCCTGTTGATAAGAATTTTTCTCTTGCTGAGGAATCATACACCAGTCTTGGGGCAGATAAGATTACTGATGTCTATGAAATTGGCTATAACCCTGACAGCTGGAGTAAAATTCCAGATAGAGTAATTGGTGATATGATTATAAGCGCTCTGGACAAACATCCTGAAAAACCAAAATACATTTTTGCAGCAACGATGCTAAATCACGGCCCGCATTCCAGCTTCACAAAGGATACAATAGGCTGTAGTTTATCCATGAATGATCAACTTTGTTCAAAACTTAATGATTATATTGGCAGAATCATTAAAACCAACAAAGATCAGCTAGAGCTTATAGATAAACTGATGAAAAGAAAAAAGAAAACTATAGTAGTAAACTTTGGCGATCATTTGCCGTCTTTTGAAGGATTCTCAACACAGCTAAGATTCACTAAAGATATTAGAAATTACTATAAGACTTTTTATAATATTAATGCAAACTTTAACGTAGCCGGAAAGGAACACTATCCGGCTCTTGATATCACTTTCATACCAGGGTTAATATTAGACCTAGCTAAGCTCAATACAAATGAATTTTATTTAGCAAATTCATTTATGAGAAAAATGTGCAATGGTAATTTTGATAAATGCGAGGCAAAACAACCTAAGGAACAACGACTTGTTGAGAGTTACAAAAGTCTAATCACAAAGCAGCTTAGATTTTAACCAACTCTTTCCTTAGCGCAATGACTCTTTATTTAATCATTTATCTCACCAAGAATTTTTGCAAGCGTTTGTTCAACATCATCAAGCCCATGACTGACTTGATCGGTAGGTAGACTGTATTTTTCTCCTAATCCTTTGATATCACTTACGTCCTTTTTGGCTTTCCTAGTCTCTTCTAGAGCAGCTTTAACAAAAGACTTCTGTGTAAGAAGATATCCTATCATCTCAGGGGTTAATAAGGAATTTACGAGGGAATCTAGCTCTCTTTCTGGAATGCTATCTTTTTTCTTTTTTTGAGATTGTTTCTTTTTTTTAGACATCACTTCCCCCATTTTTTAATTATTTACAACTCATCACCTGATGATAATATAACATAGCATTTATCAAATCTAAATTGATTTTTTTTAGATTATTTCACCTTGAATTAAATCGCTATAAATTGCGTTAAGACCCTCACAAAAGCTAGGATATAATAACTTTACCCCTAGAATTTTTTTAATTTTATCATTACAAACTCTGCGATTATCTTGATAAAATTCCGCCGCCATAGCAGATAAATTTGCTTCTTCATATTTCTCAAGTTTTGGCGCTTTAACACCAAGCAAATCTGCTGCAAATTGATTTACTTCACTAGTTGCGCAAGGGTAGTCATCCGCTACGTTATATATTTCAAACTTCTTGTTTGCCAATATGGCTTTAGACACTATACTCGCTATATCTTGTATATGAATTCTTGAAAAAACCTGCCCCTCTTTGTAAATAGATCTAGCAGTTCCAGCCTTGATATTATCTAGAGCACTTCTTCCTGGACCATAAATTCCAGCCAAACGCAATATACTCAAGTTGATTCTACCCTCACATAATCTTCTCCATTGCTCCTCCGCAAGAGCCCTTTGCTTAGACCTTACACTTACACATTTTAGCAATGAGTCTTCATGTACAATATTACCTTTGTAATCTCCATATACAGCAGTAGATGAAATATACCCTACCCACTCTAAGTTAGTTATATATTTTATCAGATTTAAGAAATCCACTAATACTACATCGCCATTTTCATCTGGGGGAATAGTAATTATTAGATGAGTTATATCTTTTAACGCGTTTTCTATGGAAGATTTACTATATTCAATAATGTTATGGCCTGATTTATGACGCGACGTAATGCACACACCCCATCCCAACTTGATAAAGTACTCTAAAAGAAATTTACCTACATATCCGTGGCCAAATATTAGCATTTTAGGTTTCATAAAATCACTATCGTTATTATTAATATTTTTATATCCAATAAATTTGCTTTGAACTCAATCAAATATCTAATATCCTATACTGATATATACAAATGAGGTAAAAAGATGACAAAAAAATTTACCATAGATTGTGACTTTGGTGGGCAGATGGCTCCTTTTGCCATCTTTATTGGAAGACCTGAAACAGGACACCACCCACTTCATTTTCAAGCTGATTGGCTTTCTAAAAATCGTGGAGGAACAATTCCTGGTGAAGTGATGGAAGCAGTTACTCAACTTCAGGAACTTGCTGCAAAAAACGGCGTAGCTCTTGAGGACTTATGCGTTTATGCCTTGGGAACTGATCAGCAAAAGGCTGAACTAGAAGCAACTACAGAAGGTGGAAGCGCTGAGGGGCCAGATGGTAGTACTGAAGAATCCACCGAATCTAGAGCTTCAGAGAGCGAAATAGATAAAACACATACAGATGAAGCTCCACCAAGCTAAATAAACTTTCACGTTAATTTTCTATATGCCCACATTAGCTTTGGTAAATATTATTACCATAAAGTTAACCAATCATTAATATACTGTAATTACAATAATAGATGTAGATGCAATAATATGTACTACATCCACCTAAGTTTTATAAACATTATGGTAAATTGGAGGTATTATGGGAAAAGATCATATTAGAATACTTAATGTTGATTTAGCAATCAATAATGATGACGACTTATCAAGCCCCCCGCCAAACGGAGCTAAATTTAACTGGTGCACTCTAAAACTTGAAATACCTAAGAATCCTTCTGGACAGATAACACCATTGGAACCAATGGTGAAATTTCAGTTAGTGCGTAGTCCAGCATTATCACCTGGGAGCTGGCAAAGTATAATAGAGGCGCGTAAAGCTTTATTACTTAAAAATAGCCAAGAATCAGCAACACCTGCAGCAGACAAACTATCTGAAGATATTGAACTTGCAGGGGAAGGAGATTAATAAAATGAAACTTTGCTAATACGATAATACTTAACGTGTGTCAGTAAGATGTAGAGTTTATAATATATAACAAATTCAGGGGTATTTGTACAGTCCATAAGTTGTCACAGGTATCATAAGGAGACCATGACTCAAATTCAGAGTGACTATTGACTTTAGGACAAACTTCTTCTCTAGTCACTCCAAACTTGATTTGGAACCTCCTGAGAGAGGAATAGACGCTCTAATCAAGTTCAGCCTAACAACTTTTGGTTATCTAGGCCACAGAAATCTAATACAATCCTGGATCCACAAACCAAAAATCTAAAGTACCATGAGGTTACTTGCACCGGTTTGAATTACAGACTTACTTCACTGCCTTTCTTCGTTTTAGCTGGGGTTGTTGGAGTAGAACGACCACTAGCTTGGGCTTTACTTGGTCTTAATTTATTTATCACCGAACCGATAGTAGCTTGATAAGCCATAACAAAAGCTGCTTTAGTCATGCGCATCACAGGTTTTACATAAGCTTCAGTATAGGACCACGGTTTGTCCGACTCTCTAGCATTTTGTACATCTTGTTCTGTCACTTTTTTAGTTCCAATATCTCTGTATACAGCGCCTGAGTGAACACTTCTTTTTGAGCTTTTGAGAGATATTTTTCTACCAGTATGGTGATACATACCTCGTGGAACTAAACGCGGCACTGGGTCACGATCTTGTTTTACTCTGAGAGTTACATCACCCAATCCTTTGCTGTTATATAAATCAGCTGCACCTTTTGTAAATACTCTTGGCC
>JAAFHP010000094.1 GCA_013298405.1 Alphaproteobacteria bacterium
TTAGCAAAACCTACAGGAATAAAAGCTATTACAGTAACCAAAGTGCCTGTAAGCATAGGAAAAGCAGTAGAAGTATAAGCAAAGGTAGCGGCACTTACTTTATCTAATCCTGCTTCGAGTTTTGTAACCATCATTTCAACAGTAATCATTGCGTCATCGACTAGTAATCCAAGAGCAATTATTAAAGCTCCTAGAGAAATTCTTTGCAGGTCAATGTGGCAAAATTCCATTACTATAAAAACTATGGTTATTACCAATGGAATGGAACAAGCAACTACCGCACCTGCACGTAACCCCAAGCTCAGGAAACTTACGAACAGGACAATTATAAACGCTTCTTCCAAAGATTTTGTAAATTCAGCAATATTTTCTTCTACTACTGTAGGCTGATTAGCAACCAAGTGATATTCTATGCCAATTGGTAAGTCAGCATTAATTTTTTCCATTGCTTTTTTTACACTTTCTCCTAATGCCAAAATATCCCCACCCACAATCATAGAAATAGCAAGACCTATAGATTGCTTTCCGTTAAATTTAAATAAAGCCTGAGGAGGATCAATATAATCCCTTTTAATAGTAGCAATATCGCTGAGCGGGAATAATTTACCGTTTATATTAATATTTATATTGCGTAAATCCGCCTCTGATTGAAAGCTTCCAGATACTCTTACTAATACTGTTTCATTTTCTGTCTGTATTGTCCCAGCTGGCCTTACGGCATTTGTCGATTGTAATATCTTAATAAATTCTTGTGGCTTGATTCCAAGCCCAGCAAGTCTTCTGATAGAAAATTCAATGTAAATCCGTTCTTCTTGGTTTCCTATAATATCTATTTTGGATACATCAGCAATTTGCAGCAGTTTAGATCTTACTTCTTCAATATAATTCATTAGTTCTCGCCCAGAAAAACCATCTGCGGTAAAAGCATAAATAATACCATAAGTATCACCAAACTCGTCATTAAAGAAAGGACCTACAACTCCTTGTGGCAAGGTAAGTGAAATATCCCCCAGTTTTTTTCGAACCTGATACCAACTGTTTGGCACTTCAGAAGGAGACGTAGAACCTTTTAAATTAACAAAAACAGTAGAAGAACCAGGAGTAGTAAAACTACGGATGTAATCTATATGAGGTGTTTCTTGTAGTTTTTTTTCTATCCGCTCAGTAACTTGATTCATAGTTTCATCAATAGTTGCGCCTGGCCACTTTGTTTGAACTAACATAGTTTTAATCGAAAAAACAGGATCTTCATTTCGTCCAAGACGGGTATATGATAAACTACCAATTATTATTAAAATACCCATCAGGTACCATACAAGCTCACGATGGTTAATTGCCCATAGTGAAAGATTAAAGCGCTCTTTCATTACTTAAATCCTCTATTTCTCTAGTATTTTAACCTGTTGTCCAGGATATAATGAATGCACCCCTGCAGTTACCACAAGCTCACCATTTTCCAGACCTTCAGCAATAATCACTGAATCTTGGTTATAACCAATTATTTTGACGTTTCTTAAACTTACTGTGTTATCATCAGAATTTACAACCCATACGGCGGGGCTTGAATTAGATTTATTTAGGGACATGACAGGCAGTTCAATAGCCAACCCCTTATTTAAGGTGATACTACCGGTAACGGTTGAGCCAAGTTTTAATGCTTCAGGAGGATTTTTTAATCCGACCTTAACAGTAAATGTACGAGTTACCGAATCTGCTTGAGGAGATACTTCTCTAACTATTCCAGTTGTTTTTATGCTAGGATCATGGCTCAAAGATACCTCAACTGATAATGGACCATTAGATGGTTTGTTTTGAAACAATTGTTCTGGGACATTAAATACTGCATCTCTTCCTTCATTAGTTGCGATACGCATAACAGCTTGTCCGGCCCTTACTATTTCCCCGGCTTCTGCTTTCACTGCTGTTACTACGCCAGCAGTATCTATATGTAAATTAGTATATTCAACATGATTCTGAGCTTGATTCAAATTAGCCTCAGCACCCTCTACCTTTGCTTGCGCAGATTGCAGTTGAGAAAGGGCATCTTCATATTTTGTATTGGTAATCACTCCTTTACTGAGCAAGATTTTTTGTCTAGCTTCATTGCTAGTGGCCTGCTCTAAAGACGCCTGTACTGCATTAAGATTTGATTTTGCTGTAGTAAGGTTATCTTTTACATCCTGTGGATCAAGACGAGCAACAATTTGCCCGGGAGATACAAGCCCCCCTAATGAAACAAGACGTTCTATTAATTTACCATCCATACGAAAACTTAGGTCAATTTCATTCTTTGCTAAAACCTCTCCGGTTAAAGATAAAGACTGGCCAGTTATTTTATGTGCAACTTTAATCACTCGCACCGGACGTATTAGCTTTTCATTTACTGGTTTAGAAGACCCACTTACAGATTTAATTGCAATAATGACAATTACACAAATAAAGGCAATAACTAAGGTATATTTATTGATTAGGCGAAAGTGAGGCTGAATCATTTCTTGAAGGAATAAATTTAATAATACAATAAATCAAAGATATCATTCAAAAGTTGAATTTTATCCTATTTTTTTTATTAATTATGATAATCAATAATTATCATAAAGACAGCTGTAGCAGAATTATTACATTTTATATGAAGATTCTCTCGTTCCACAGCTAGCCCAAGCAACTACTCTTTAGCCACAGGATTTATAATTTTTTCTTTTATTACAGCCGCTACTCTCTCTATTTCATATAGAGGTTCATATTCATATTTTTCTATCCTAAATTGTGAAATATCAAGTCTTTTTGCTAGCCCAAGGTCAATGAGTTGTTGGATAAAAAAGTTATGTTTCTTGAGCTTAAAAGCTGGTGGTGAAAATATAAAAACTGGTTTACCAGTACCAACTGCTTCACTGCACATAGTAATAGAATCTCCTGTAGATATTATGTAAGCTGCTTTTCCAAGCATTGCAGGATAAGGATTTACATCATTTGTTGATGGATCATAAATAATGTTTGGTGATGAAAATATTTGTACAAAATAATCTTTAACTGGCCCAGGGGTTCTCCTGCTGAAGGTAATAAAGAGGTTGATAGAATTTTGTTCGATTATATTAACAAGAGTAGTAGCTAATAATTTTGCATCATTAAGACTAAGTTGATACCCTTTAGTATTACCACCGACAACTACTGCAATAAAATTCTTTGCCTCTGGATACCTAGACTCAAAAGCTTCCATGTTGTTTTTTATTTTATTTTTTACATCGGTTAATGCGCCCACTATTCTTATGACATTTGGTACAGTATTATTAAAATTATCGTGTTGAGGCAGTATAATCAGATCGAATTTTTCTTCTCCAATTACTGGCCTCATTATTTGGATTAATTTAATAGGTCTTTTACTACAGCGTTTTAAATATAAAGCTACTGCTGCAGTTCTTCTACCTGAGGAAATTACTACATCAGGCATTTCCTCCTTTAGTAAATCAGATAGTATTGACGATTTAACATGTAACGGGAAAAGACCAAGGATTATACTGGGTAACAAGCCCAATAAGTTATAGCCTAATTTTTTTATCTCGTAATTTTGTCCTATCTTCTCAGCAAGCTCTATCGCTTGATTAGCATTACCAACCCTGTTATCAACCAAGACCCATATTTTAGGACTTTTAGACATAAAAATAAACCCTTCTTTAGCAATAAGAAAACTATATCATAAAGACAATTTTTGAAAATATGTTTATAGCAATATAAAGATTTTATCTTAAATTAGGCTAGTACATATGTTATAAAACATGGTTTAGGTAAATGTTTATCAATAGATTATGTCCAAAACAAATTTCCTTGTACTGATAATAACCTTTTTACTCCTATCATGCAGCGAGAGTAAGGAGCCTGAATCACCAGCTAACAAACAAATACAAGAATACACTAAAAGCCTCGAGGAATGTAAAGAGGATGATAAGACCAAAAATAGCAGCAAAAACGAAAATACACCAAGAGAACACGTGCGCTCCTTTGCTCCTGAGCCAGACGATATAGTATTTGGAAATAAAGAAGCTAAGGTTATAGTTGTTGAATATTTTTCTCCTACATGCCCTCATTGCGTGACTTATCATAAGAAAATTTACCCTAGCATAAAATCGAAGTTTGTTGATACTGGAAGAATTGCATATGTCATAAGGGAATTTATTGGAAATAAACAAGATCTTGATGCCGCTATACTTGCAAGATGCCAAGGAAATGTTGAGAGTTATAATAATTTTATAAAAATCCTATTAGAACAGCAAGATAATTGGGCCTTTGACAAAAATTACCGAGAAATAATTACAAATATAGGCGTTCTTGGCGGCGTATCTCCAGAGCAGTATACGGCTTGTTTAACAAATGACGCACTTATGGCTACGTTAATGGCTAACTCTAAATTAGTACTTAAGGACCCAAGTTTTATTGGAACACCGAGTTTTTTTATTAATGGTACTATGTACAAAAAACCATATACTTTAGAGGATTTATCTGTTGCTATAGAGGATGCTGAGAAGGCAAACACTGCTAATGGAAAATAGAAAGTTTGAGGAAATAGATAATAAAATAAGGGAAATTCAGTCAAAAAAAGGATTAGCAAAAAAAACTACAATTCATTCAACGGGACTTAATGTTGCAATCGAACTTGTTGCTGGGACAATCGCTGGCGTAATAATTGGGTTACTTTTTGATAATTTGTTTGATTCTAAGCCGATCTTTCTTATAATTTGCCTTATACTATCTATTATTGCAACCTTCAAAACAATTTGGATAAGGTACATAAATACAAAATGACGCACAGCCCTCTGGATCAATTTAAAATCAAGGAAATAGTCAATATTCATGCATTTGGCTATAACATTAGTATAACTAATTCCGTACTGTTTATGTTATTAGCAGTTACTTTTACTTGGCTATTTTATTTGGTAGCCTTTAGAAATAAAAATCTAATTCCTTCTAGGTTGCAGCTTAGTGGGGAGTTACTTTATGGTATGATCTCAGGGATGCTTCAGCAAAATGTTGGACCGAATGGGCAAAAATTCGTACCCTTAATT
>JAAFHP010000095.1 GCA_013298405.1 Alphaproteobacteria bacterium
TTGCCTTTGGTTGCTTTTACTAATGGCTGATTTTCAATAGTAATTGTAACGCTACCAGTTTCAGTGAACTTAATTGCATTCCCAACAAGATTATGGAGAATTTGGCGAATTCGCATTGAGTCACCAATTAAATGCTCTGGGGTGCCAGGTTTGTAGATCAAATTTAGCTTGAGGCCTTTTTGTAACGCTCTTGGTACAAGTAAGTCTAATACTTCTTTAGATGCTCTCTTGAAATCAAACGGAACCATTTCTAGCTCCATTTTACCAGCTTCAATTTTTGAAAAGTCTAAAATATCATTTAGTATCTCGAGTAAATTTTCAGCTGAATATAATATATTATCTAAATAGCCTTTTTGCTGTTTTGTCAGCTCGGTATCTGAAACTAATTCTGCAGTTCCAATTATACCATTCATTGGCGTTCTTATCTCATGACTCATTGTCGCCAAAAATTCTGATTTCATTCTTGTTGCTGACTCTGCTTCTTCTTTAGCTTGCTTAAGCTTTCTTTCTGTGTTTTTTCTATCACTAATATCAGCAATGGAACCAGTCATCCTTGATACTTGTGTACCTTGGTCAACAATTGTTATTCCTCGTGACTGATACCAGCAATATTTTCCTGTTTTTTTCATCATCCTATGTTCAATATCAAAGGTCTGTCCTTTTGTTATATTGGACTTAAAGACAGATTTAAACTCAACCACATCATCAGGATGGACCATTTTAACGAAATTAGAATATGTGGGTTGCATTTCATCAAGTTCATACCCGAGAAGTTTATAAAATTGCGGAGACCAATATTGCTCTTCATAGTTGGTGTTCACCCAATCCCAAATTCCATCACGTGTACCTTGCACAGCAAGTTGAAATCTCATTTCACTTTCTTTTAAATCAGAAGTTTGCTGTTTGACAAAATTATTAATTGAATCTGAGTTTCCGGTAATCACCAGAGTTAACACTGAAGCCATCGATGTAAAAACCAACCCACCGAAAAGCATATACCACAAAAACCACTCCTTGTGCGCTACAAGATATTCAGCCGTTTGATTGTAACTAACTTGCCAAATTTTATCTCCTACATGAATGCTTGATGATGTATTTAATAAAAATTTTGTATCTTGATTGAACGATTTATATACTAAACTCATTGTTCTTTGCGACTGATCATGTTGAAAAATTTCAATCTCTACACCAGATAGCTTGAGCTCATTAACCACTTCTTTCACTAATTCATCTAATATATATGTTCCTACAACAAACCCTTTTAAATTGTGCATTAAGTGAGAGCCTCGGTCATTGCTATCATAAACCGGAAATAAGACGCTAAATACATTATGATTTAAACTAGAATTGCGAACGATCTCAGTAATAAACAACTGGTTTTTACTGCTTTTCATATCCCCGACAGCATCTTGGATTCTTGTCACTGCAAGTAAATTATTACTAATCTCATTTCCAGTACGCTGCATAGGTTCAGAATATACTACTTCTAATGATGAAATTCTGTCCTCTCTAGTTTGAGCAGAAATCCACTGTATGGCATGTACAGCAGCTTCTTTTTCCCAAAATAACTTCACGAAATTTGCAAATTCACTTTTCTCTACCTTCACTGAAGAATCAAAATAGCTTTTGATTATCTCTATTTCTCTTAACTTGGTTGACATGACACCTTCTATCTTAGAAGTTGCATTTTTAGCGGTTAACTCAAGATTATTCTGTAATTTTTGTTCTTCATATTTTGCAGAATTAATGAATACAATCATTACCATAACAAAAACAATCACAAGAGGTATAGTAATATTAATTTTTCTTTTAGTACTTATAAATTCACTTGGAGTAAATGTTGCAACCAACATTGGCACCACAATCGCTATACCCAAATTATTTCCCACCCACCAGTACCACCAACTATATATTATTGAACTAGCTGGAATGGTATCTGTCAAAAATAAAGCTGCAATACCAATAGTACTAGAGGGAACCGATCCTAGTAACCCTGCAAGACACAATATTATCGCTGCTCTCCAATGAGATATTGCACTCGGAAAACCTACGTATTTTTTTATAATATGCGCTACTAAAAATGATTCGCACATAGCACCTAGTGCTATACCTAATGATTTATTAAGTGGAACTAATGCTTCTGAAGAAAAAAGCTGCCATATAGATAGATGTTCCGTCACATTTAGTACTAACGAACCAAAAAAAACACCAGGCATGGTTTTATACCCAAGTAGCAACACCCCAGCAGAACCAAAGCCAGATGATGGCCATATGGCAGTACTTGAATCAGGAGGTAGTGCTAAGACAAAGCCTAGCCTACCAGGTATAAAATACCCCAAGAATACGACTATGTTATATAAAATGAAATTTCTCACTTTTACCAATCTAACTTGGAAGCCTGACCATTATCTATTATAGCAGTAACGCTATTACCTTCATTATTGTACTCAATCCTTGAAAAAATCATGTTTGCCCTAGAGATCCCACGCCCATATGAATCAAGTGCAGTCGCGGGGGTAGAGTTTAAATGCTTACTCCACACAAACCCTTTACCTTGATCAGAGATTACTAACTTGTACACATCTTCAATTTTTTCAAATTCAACTATTACTTCTTTATTGACATTATCTGGTAATGCCTGCCTCTTGTTAAGTTCCTGTAACCATGTGTTCGAACTTATAAGCTCCGATTTTTCTTCATAGGTAACCCCTAAATTGCCGTGCTCAATGGCATTTATAATCAACTCGGCTACGCCTTGAAGAACAACTTCAGGATTTTGATAACAATTAGCAAGAAAACATGACACATCCTCCGCTTGCTCAATCGTTTTTAATGTAATTGACATTTTGTTAATTAAACTAAAACTTCCCTTATGGCGCTTAAGTTCAGCACCAAGTGTCTTTATGCGCACCGACTCCTTTATAGCAGATTGCACTACAGCACTAAGAATATCATCTGGAGTTGGTTTGGTTAAATAATAATAAACCCCCGCATCAAGACCTTCTTTTATTTGCTCTGGCTTATCTAAACCGGTTTGCATTATTACAGGAATTTTTGATAGTTGATTTTGTGATTTTAACCAGCTAACCACCCCCATTCCATCAACATCTGGCATCATTCTGTCTAATATAATCGCATCAATTTTATTTTTGTGCTCCTCTATTACACTGATAGCTTTGCTACCACCATCTGCTGTAATTACATTGTATCCAAGCTTATTAACTTTAGCCTCAATAGCCATGAGACTTACTCTATCATCATCAACCACCAATATTAATTTGGTATCACTACTATTCAAAATTTCTTCTCTTTTTAAAACAAATATTATCTTTCAGTAAATGCAGTCATAACTGAATTACGAATTGGTTTTAATAGGTACGCCAAAACAGACTTATTACCAGTTACTATATCAGCTTCCACAGTCATTCCTGGTACTATTAAATTCTTTTTCGGGTCGTGCCCTACATAATTCTTACTCAACGCCACCCTTCCTGTGTAATACCTACTAGTATCTTCTTTCACAAAGGTAGCAGCAGATACATAAATTAATTCACCAGGAATAAAACCGAATCTTGAATAATCATAAGAACTAACTTTCACCTTCACTGGTAAGCCTAGCCTAACATAACCAATGTCTCTTGGGTTAATTTGTGTTTCAACTATCAAGTTACCTTCAAGCGGTACTACTTCAGCAATAATTCTGCCCGCTTCAATTACCCCGCCAATAGTCTTAATATTTAAAACCTTAATAAATCCATAACATGGAGATTTAACCTCAAGTCTACCCACTTGTTCCTCCAATTTTTTGATACTCTCATTAATTTGAGCTATCTCATTTTCAACACTATTTAATTCTTTATAAGCATTATCCTTATATTGCGAATCAAGGGATTCTAGCCTACTATCATATTCATCTATAGCATTTTCAGCTTGATCAATTGCCGCATTTGTTTCTTGCAACTCGCCCTTTACATCATTGAGTTGTTTTTGAATATCTAAAAATTTAAACTTACTCAAATTACCTTTTGTATATAACTCTTCTTTGAGCGTTCTTTCTTCTTCAACTAATTTTTCATTTTGTTCCAAGGTGATTTTCTTTTCTTGTAACCCTTTTAATGCTCCTTGTTTCTGTGTAATCTGCTCCCCTATCACTTTCTTCTCATCTACGCGCGCCTGCATCATACTGTTAAATGACTTCATTTGCTCTTCCTTTAGATCTTGATTAACACCTTCACTACCCTGAGCTAAAACCTGAAAATCAGGGGTGGTATGATTAATAAATGATCGTAAACGTGTAGAAATATACTGCGCTGAGGTTTTTTTAAGCCTTAAAGCAGCAAGATCTCTTTTCACAGCCGTTCCATCAAGAACAATAAGTGTTTGACCTTGTTCTACCAACTCCCCCTCTGATACCTTTATTTCAGCAATGATTCCACCTTCCAAATGTTGTACAGATTGGACGTGCTTACTTGGTATCACCTCACCTTCAGTAATAGCTATTTCATCAACATTAGTCACACCAGCCCATATCAATAACAAAATCACCACAGTACTGATCAAAAATAAAGTAGCCCTTACCATATACGGGGTTGTCATCTCTTCTATCAATGCTGACTGTGACAAATATCTGAGCTGAGCAGCTTTGCCATACGACTTGCGCTTAGGCAAGGATAAGTTAAATATTGATTTTAACATTTAATATTTCCCGTATTGATTAATAAATTCATCGGATTTCATCACTATTGGCCTATTACCATAGTGTAAAACTATTACCTTATCAGCTAGCTTGATATAATCATCTCTCTGACTGATAAAAAACAAAGTCTTTCTCTTTTCCCTTGCGTTGATTATCAACTTTTTATACGCAATCCCAGCATCCTCATTTAAAGATGAATTAGGTAACTCATCTAGCATAATAAGGTTACTTTCTCTTTTAAGAAACACTCTCGCTAAGTTCAAATTATAAATAAAATCGGTTGGAAGCGAAGGGTTTGAGCTATAAATAATGGTGTCTATTCCATTTTCTAAGCTCTTAATTAGATCGGAAGAGCGTCGT
>JAAFHP010000096.1 GCA_013298405.1 Alphaproteobacteria bacterium
AAAAGATATTCAAAATAATAGTTTAGTGCAACTTGAAGTGTCTATTGATGAAATAGATATAGGTAAGGGGAGGTCACCGACAAAAATACTTGTATCTGATAATAGCAGAACAGTTCTTTTAGTGTTCTTTAATAAAATTCCTCCATTTATTTTTGCTAAATTAAGGCTAAGAGAGAAGTATATTATCAGGGGTAAGGTGCAATTATTTGATGGTCTTTTTCAAATAACCCACCCAGAATTCGTTTTTAAAAAGTCTTTAGTAGTAGATGTTGAGCCTATCTATCATCTGACCTATGGTTTAACTAATCGTCAACTGTTTGACTATGTTATTAGTGCAATAAAGTCATTAGATTTAGCAATTCAAGCTAGGATATCATTTTCTAATATTTCAGATGAAGAAAAAAAATATCTTTTAGCCTTAGTGGAGGAAATTAAGTTGTTACACTTAATTGAACAACAAGCAAACACGGAGATGATTAAGCGAGCTTTTGATATTTCAAGAAAGATGCTAGCAACTAGAGAGTTATTTGTTAATCAGCTAGCGCTCGCAAAGCTACGCACTCAAGAAAATGCAGTATTAGGCCGGAGTTTTGAAATTGATGCTAAGATAAAGCAAGAAGTAATGGCTAAATTGAGTTTTAAATTAACCCAAGATCAACTAAAAGTAATCGATGAAATCGAGGGTGATCAGTCCAAGAACATTCAAATGATGAGACTACTCCAGGGGGATGTCGGTTCTGGTAAAACTGTGGTGGCACTACTTACGATGCTTAATGCTATTAAATCTGGCGCCCAAGCTGTGTTAATGGCACCGACAGATCTCTTAAGTACGCAGCATTTTCAGTTTTTTATTAAAAACCTAAAAGAAACTAATATTAAAGTAGAGCTATTAACAGGGCAAACTAAGCCTAAAGATAAGAAAGACATCAAAGAAAAATTACTAAGTGGTGAAATTGATATACTCATAGGTACACATGCATTATTTCAAGATACTGTAGAGTTTGAAAATCTTGGTTATGTTGTGATAGATGAGCAGCATCGCTTTGGTGTTGAGCAAAGGGTTGCACTGATAAATAAAGCCACGCATCCAGATGTGTTAGTTATGACTGCAACGCCAATTCCGCGTAGTTTGACCCTGACTATGTTTGGCGATATGAGTGTTTCACAAATTCAATCTAAGCCTAGCAACAGATTGCCAATCAAAACAACTGTTCTCTCTACTAGTAAAAGAAATGAAGTAGCTGATTCCCTAGCTAAAATTATAAATAATGGTCAAAAAATATACTGGATATGTCCTTTAATTGATCAAAGTGATAAAACCATTGAAAAAGAGGAGAGTGGAGATTACGCGGATGCAATAAATAGGTTTGCAGATTTAAGTAAGCTATATCCAAATCAAGTGGGCATTGTTCATGGAAAAATGAAGGCTCACGAGAAAGATGCTATTATGCAGCAGTTTAAAGATAATGATTTGGCAATATTAGTAGCAACAACTGTCATTGAAGTCGGAATAGATGTACCACTCGCTACTTTAATCGTCATTGAGAATGCTGAAAAATTTGGTTTAGCACAATTGCATCAATTAAGAGGCAGGGTAGGAAGAGGAAACTTACAGTCATATTGCATGCTAATGTACAATCCAAAGCTATTTTCTAAGGATGCTAGGAAAAGGCTTGAGATAATGAAAGAAAGTGATGATGGATTTTATATTTCTGAACAAGATTTGATACTCAGAGGTGGAGGAGAAATATTAGGCACTAAACAAAGTGGTGAACCAATATTTTACTTTGCTGATTTAGCAGAGGATTTAGATATTCTCATTAAGGTTAATAAGGATATAAACCACACTACTATGCTAAATGATGAATTTATAAGTTTTATAACGGCTCTATTTGATAAAGAGCCATACACTAAGAGTGGTTGATTGGCGAATCCACTAAAGTATCAAGAGAAAATTCTTTAGTGGATTCTTTTTGTTCATAAAAAAAGTAGTAGAGGAGTGGTAAGATTATGGATACCACGTTTAGCTATATATCACTTCTTATAATTCAATAAGCACTTCAGATAAAGCTACATACTCACCAATTAATTCTACCAACGGGTTTACAGGAATGAAAGTCTGAACTAAATTATTAAATTCGTCATGATTAGGATTTTCAGCATTATGATTTTCAGCCATTTTAGATATTTCGGCCTTGATTGCTGGATATTTCCTAAAATTATGTCCCATGTCAACATTATATGCTCTTCCTGATTCAAAAAATACTTTAGCTACATCGAGGCCACAATAACCAAGACTACAATTGGCCATTCCAACTTTCGTAATAGAAGTTGATGATACAAGTATTTTACTCATTTCTATCGCAACATTACTCAAATCGCTATTACGGAAATTTACAGTATCAAGAGACTTAAATTTGACAAGTTCTCTAGCTACTTCTAGAACTCCTTTTAGCGCTTCTGGGCCTAAATTATAAAGCACTCCACCATTATCCATAATATTATACAGATTTATAGTGCGAAGAGATTGTAACTCAGCAAATACTGTGAGTGTTGGGATAAAAAACTTATCTAATACACATCTACTAAATTGTACAGTGTGAAGAGACTCTAACTTAACAAGTTCTCTAGAGAATCCTGAGGCAAAAATTGGGTTTCCTGGGTTTTCAGCTGTGCTTTCAAATGATAACACTGTAAGTTTCACTGTATGAAGAGATTTTGACTTAGCAAGTTCTCTAGCGAACAACATAGTAGGTATGCTGAATTTTGGATTACATATAGTAATTGATTGAAGTGATGGGGCTAGTGCTATCATCTGTCCAAGTACTAATAATTCTGAACTATTATCAAAAATTTCCAGACTTGTTTGTTCGCATACTTCCTTATATAAGTCGTGACCTACAATCATATCCACGCTTGGATTAGTATTAGCGAAAGCGAGTAATTCATTAACCATTTGATCTGCTAGTATCAATTTCATAATCTTGGTCTTTTTGTTTAATTAAATTAACCTAATAATTAGCATATTAATATATATTAACTATTAGTGCAAGTGCTTTAATAAAATTGCTTCGAGCCTTTATTAGGTTAATGGTTAAGCATAAGTTGATCGTAAACTTCATTTTAAACTATTTGAATATTGTGGTATGATTTGTTATCTATCTCACCTAATTCCAACATAATTTCTGTACTCCTCCAAAAAATTTTAGTTTTAATTTGATTAAAAATAGCTAAGTAATAATTGACAATATCTATGAGGTATTCTATAAAATAAATTAACTATTAATGTAATTTAATTAAAAAATAATATATGACTAATATTCTTGCAGAGGCAATAGAATCTGCTGATTCTCATTCTACACATAGTATACATATAAGAGAAGATGATCTAAGACGAGGCGGTCTTGATATAGCATACGATATAGCTAAGACTGATTTTATCCATACTGTAGGTGTAGCTCTTGGCAGTCTAAAAGTATATGCTCCAGCCGTCGCACATAAGCTTTCTAAGTCAAGTTTTATTCATACTGCAGATTTTAGTCGTAATCAACTCAGAGAAGATGCGGTTGCTGTGGCGCATAACCTAGCTCAATCTCATTCTATCCATACTGTGAATATGAGTGATAATGATTTAAGGGGGTGGTATGGTCCAGCTGCGGCACATGAGCTGTCTCAATCTTGTTCTATCCATACTGTGAATATGAGTAATAATCAACTAGGAGGGTTTGGTCCAGGTGTAGCACATAAGCTAGCTCAATCTCATTCTATTCATACTGTAAATATGAGTGATAATAAATTGGGAGCAAATGGACCTGATGTGGCTCATTTCCTTCTGCAATCCAATTCCATCCGTATCGTTGATATGAGCGCTAACGAATTAGAGGAATACGGAGGGGTTGGTGTAGCAAAGGAGTGTGTTCAATCCAATTCCATCCATACTATGGATATAAGTTATAATAAACTGGGAAAAGCTGGACCAAGTATAGCCTTAGTGCTTGCTAACTCAGCTTCTCTACATACTCTTAATATGAGTAGAAATGAACTAGGAGAGTATGGTCCGACGGTAGCGTTTCACTTGTCCGAATTAACTTCTCTTTGTGTCATTGATATGAGCTACAATGAACTGAGAGAATATGCTACAAAGGTAGCAAGGTACCTTGCTAACTCAGCTTCTATCCATACTGTAAATATGAGTGATAAACTAGGGGAGTATGGTATAGATGTAGCACGTAAGCTTGCTAAATCAGCTTCTGTCCATACTGTGAATATGAGTGATAATCAACTAGGAGGGTATGGTATAGATATAGCACGTGAGTTTGCTAAATCAGCTTCTATCCGTACTGTTGATATGAGGAGGAATAATTTTAGTGATTATGAAATTATAGAAATTGCTAAGATCTTTGCATGCAGAGATAATCCGATTACATTCGGTATTGAGTTTGACCATCAAGCCCTTATATGGGCAGCACTAAATGCTCCAATATACGATGATTTAGAACAAGGCATACTTGAAACCTATGATGATGATATACCAAAAGTATTAGTAGACTTAATGGGCGGTTACGCAGAACAGTTTATAGAATTTATGCCATAGGTTGGGTAACCAAGATCAAATATTTTTAACCATTGAAATTACTAATGTTTTAAGGGCTCTTTTCTGATTTCAAAAACAGGAATTTGCTAGTCATCCACTATGTTTTAACCAAGTTGATGACTCTATAAAACCGTATCTCAAAATCCGGGTCAGAAGCATCCGTAGGTGTTGGTATAATCCTTTCATTATAACCGGTAAAGAATAGTATATATTCTATTTAAACCAGTAGGATTCTTCTTGTTTTTATTACTTCCATAAGGAGAGCCTTTTGTAAATACTAAAACCCTGCCGTTAGGTGCCTTGATTATCATTGAGAATGCTGAAAAATTTGGTTTAGCACAATTGCATCAATTAAGAGGCAGGGTAGGAAGAGGAAACTTACAGTCATATTGCATGCTAATGTACAATCCAAAGCTATTTTCTAAGGATGCTAG
>JAAFHP010000097.1 GCA_013298405.1 Alphaproteobacteria bacterium
GCAAAATAATACAGCCTCCGCACATTCCAAGCAAAATAGATAGTGTAAAACTATCTGCCTGGTCTTTTGCAAGATCATATACACTCATCATAAATGCACTACCCCAAGCATCGGCAAAACCTTCAAGCGGACCAACCATCAGTCCAGCAAGCAAACTAGCTATAATAATTTTGATATTAAACACTACTGACTTAATATCCCCAATCATATCAGATTTTGAAGTCTCACTAACAGATTTTGGCATGATAATTAACATAATAATTGCAAGAACTACCCCTGTTATTACTAGATAATTTATTGTTGTTTCAATGCCAATAGATTTGATAATTGTTGCTAGCGGCGTTCCCACGAATACTGCTGTGATCAAGCCAAATAATACGGTATATCCTAACATCCTTGAGAATTTATGTGGATATATAATCCTAAAAGCCTGTAACGCTCCAACTATCGCAGCTGATGAACCAACGCCAGTCAAGAATCTTCCAAGCACAACACTGTTCCATGAATCAAGGTAGACCAAAGGAATTAGCCCCAATGCTGTTACACCCACAAATAGTGGTAGCACCCTCTTACTCCCATACCTAGCAAGCAAAATACCTATTGGTATATGCACTATGATATAACCAATATAGTACAGCCCCGCAAACGAACCAAACTCAGCCGCACCAATTGAATATTTTACTAGAATATCTGGCATAATGATATTTGGCAGTACTCTAAGTACGTACTAGTAGCAATAAAATAAGGTTAAACATAACCAAACTAAGAATGATAAAAATTTATTGTTTTCCTCGGTAATCATAATTTTTCTTCTCAAATAATGTGTAATAATAAACTAAATAAAAATGTAATAAATATAAAATGAAGACGGCTTAAGCCGCCAGCAGGAGGGTAAGGTATGAAAAATTATATGATATTGATATTGTTTTCACTTGATTGCACAATAATGTTGTTTCGCTGATGACAGCTTAACACACGACAAAAGGCAAGACAATATATTTCTGTGAACTGTATAGGGATTGCATATCTTAAAATGGATCCCAAAAATGGATCCAAAACTTGATTTGGGGTTCATAAAAAAACAAATAATGGATGCTGCATCAAGTGCAGCATGACTAGGGTGGCTTAGGGTAGTATATTCCGTCACCCCTGAAGAGGTTGGGGGCTGGGGTCCAGAAAGTTGTCCCAAGCTCCTAGAAAGTCATCCCAAACTTGATTTGGGATCCATAAATACTTGAGTATTGCTGAAGAACAATCATATCAATTGTTATTTAGCAATAGCACTTACGTTACTACTTTAGTGAATGTTTTTTATTTCGATTTGTTGGCACAGGGTCATAACCACCATGACCAAATGGATGGCACTTTAGTATTCTTTTTATTCCAAGCCATACACCAGCAAAAGCACCATGGATTCTAATTGCATCCATGCAATATTGTGAACATGTAGGTAAGTACTTACAGTTCTTACCTAACATAGGAGAAATAAAATATTGATAAAATCGGATAATTAAAATCAGAATACTACTCATTTTCCAGACTATTGAGGTCTATCAATATTAGTCAAAAACCATTCGTTACCACTATTATTAGCACTTTTAGTAAATGTCCATTCTTCGTGCATATTCTTAATTTTTTTTGTAATGTTCTTACCAGCGAACAATATCTTAATAAAAACATTATTACCAAACATGTATATTTCAGAAACTTTTAATACTGGATCAGATTGATAATCTCCGTAACTAGTAGCCATAGCTTTAAAATGCTCAATATATCTTTTATCCACTAATTCACCAAGCTCAGTATCGTCTTTTTTATTTGCTGCTTCTATTATCATCTTAAAAGCAGCTTTTGCTCCTTTAATGAAATTTTGAATATTGAATGTTGGTATACGCGACAAAACATCATTTAACCCTTGCTTGATGTCAGGTTCATTATCAGAAACAATGTACCCAGATAGATCAACCTTAGTTTTACTAGCAAAAAGGGGCTTAAGTATATTTGCTGCGCGCTTTTTATTACTTACCACATTATCGCTATCTGTTACATCTTTCATCTGTCCTTGTTCGCCAAAAAATGATTTATTCTTCACGGGATCATCTTCTGAAGTTGTTCCAAAAGTCGAAATCAATTTGCTTATAATCCAAAAAGCAATTCCTGCAAAAATAATTAATTCTAGTATTTGTCCGGACATTATATTCTCTCAACCTTTCTATTACTATGTATTCTATTGTAAAACTTGAAATTTTGAAAGTAAATTGTTGATAGAAGTTCTTAGTGATACACCCAGTTGATGTTATAAAACCAACTTAATCTAGAAAAATAGGTGTCAATGATTAAGAAATACTTCAATAAACTACTTAATAAACAAAATAAAAGTTCTTACGCATATTTAGATCTCCAGTTTCCTCACGCTACAAATAATGATAATCCAGGAATAAATTCATACAAATCGAATGCTATTGTTCATAGATGTATTAGTCTAATTGCGACTTCAGCAAGCCACATCCCATGGCTTGTATTCATAAATAATAAGGGAAATAAAGAGCCCACTACATATCATCCAGCGATCGAATTACTCAAACACCCAAGTCATGGACAATCAGGCGCTGATTTTTTTACTGAGAATCTTGCTAATCTACTTTTGTATGGTAATAGCTATATTCTTATTAATCTTGACCATCACAACAAGCCATTAAGCATGCATAATTTGCATCCAAGCCTTATGGAATATTCAATAATTAATTCAAAATTAGTAGCATATACTTATGGTCACTCGCAAAATAAAAAGACATATAAAATAGATTCAATCCAGCAAAAAAGCAGAGTTCTGCACTTAAGAAATTATAACCCATTAGATAATATATCTGGTTTATCATCGCTTGCAGCTGCATCAAAAGCCATTAATTTGCATAACAAAATCATGGATTGGAACAAAGCATTACTGCAGAATGCTGCAAAACCAAGTGGTGCGCTAGTTTTCCAAGATGGAAATGGTTATTTATCAGATGAGCAATTCGAGCGCTTGCAACAACAGTTTTATGATAATTTCAGTGGAACTACAAATTCTGGCAAACCGCTAATTCTTGAAGGGGCCCTGAAGTGGCAGGATACCAACACGGCCGAGAAATTTGAAAAATTTATTGAACTTAAAGACTCAAGTGCGCGAGATATAGCAATTGCTTTTAACGTTCCACCACAGCTACTAGGAATAAACGGAGATAATACGTATAGCAATATGCAAGAAGCACGTCTTGCTCTATGGGAAGAAAATATAATCCCGCTGCTAGATAAATATGCTGACTCACTCAGCAGTTGGTTATCTTATTGGTATAAGGAAAAGTTGATAATCGATTTTGATAAGGATTCAATTTCAGTTTTAACAGAACGTAGAGAGAATTTATGGTCAAAAATATCTAAAGCAAATTTCATGACAATAAACGAAAAAAGATCATTGGTTGGTTTGCAACCACTTGATGGTGGTAACGAATTACTTAACAACAAAAAAGGAGGTTAAATGAAGTGCACAATCAACAAAATATATAATTTTATTACAAATCTAGTATCACTCTTAGAAGACGAATTAGAGGAGTTAAAACATAGCAAATCAAAGGGCGGTATAAATATAAAAAAGAGCATTACTGATACTCTGAATAAAATTGTCACCCTTATTTCGCAACTAAACAAACTAGAGGCTGATTCTCCATCTTATGGAGCAAGCGAACTAAACCAAGATGATGAAATGATAATTGATAATTTTATTGCAAAATTTGTCAATGAGCAAAGATAAGAAAGTCCTTGCTGCATTACTTAGAAGGGATTTTAGTAGTTTTATCCATAAAGTTTTTAACACAATAAACCCAGGAACGATATATCTTTCTAATTGGCACATAGACCTAATAGCAGACTATTTAGAAAATATTCGACTAGGCAATATTAAAAGACTAATAATTAATATGCCACCACGGGCACTAAAATCTGTTTGTGTTACTGTCGCCTGGCCGTGTTGGCTTCTAGGCCAGGATCCTGCGTGTAGGATCCTGGCTGCTAGCTACTCATCGACACTTAGCACAAAACACTCTCTTGATAGTAGACTGGTTGTGTCTTCAGGATGGTATCGTAATCTTTTTCCCAAAACAATTCTTAGTAAGAAACATAATCAAAAAACAAAGTTTTTAACCACACAAAATGGATTCAGGTTTGCAACAAGCGTAGGAGGTTCAGTTACAGGTGAAGGGGGTGATTTTTTAATTATTGACGACCCACATAACCCCAGCCAGATTAATTCCGAAAAACTACGTCATAAAGCAATAGATTGGTTTGAGCAAACATTTGTAAGCAGATTAAATGACCAATCAAATGGCGCTATAATACTTGTCATGCAACGTCTCCATCGCCAAGATTTATCAGCTCATCTCTTAAATCTTGGAGGGTGGGAATTGCTCAAAATACCAGCTATAGCAAAAGAAAAAATGACCTATCTTATTGGATCAAAGAAATATACTTATACTAAAGAGAATACATTAAACAAGTTAAGAGATTCACCAGAGTATTTGGGTAATATAGAAAAAGAAATCGGGACAAAAAATTATGTTGCCCAATATTTACAAGAACCAGCAGAAGATAATAATGGACTGTTGCAGGAGCAAGATATACATTTCTATCAATCACTACCAGAGCAATTTGAGCATTACATATTAAGCTGGGATACCGCCATTAAAACTAATGATAATTCCGACTACAGCGTAGGAACGTGTTGGGGATTATGTGCTAACCAATATTATTTAATCTCTATGATTAGAAAGAAACTAAATTACCCATGTTTGAAAAATGAAGTCATAAAGCAAATTAATAGATTTAACCCAAAATATATTTTAATAGAAGATAA
>JAAFHP010000098.1 GCA_013298405.1 Alphaproteobacteria bacterium
TTATGGCTTTTGGAGGTAGGGTGTTATCAAACCTTTTTTTTAGGCTAATTAACATTATTGAAAGTCGCAACACCATGCTGCTATTATCACTTTTACCACCTATATATTCTAGAATCTTAATATAACTATTAAAATCAGTAATATTTACATCGTATTTACAAGTATACTTGACCTTTTCCTCTACAATATCACTTAACTTATTTACATCTTCTAGAGTTTCTACTCTTACTCCTTCTTTAAGGCCATAAGTAGAGACAATCACTTTTTCTGGCTTAAATATGTCTATTAATGCTTCAGCAACCAAGATAGCATTTTGGTTTACTTTTCTCTTGCTGGCCTTAATTTTAACATTATTTGGTGATGACTTGAGTTTTTTTAAAAAAGCTGAGAATTCAGCAGTTGGAATTTCTAAGTTATGGAGGTTTTTAATTGGGTATTCAGTGATATCTATGTAAAGTCTACAAATAAATCTGAGAGCTCCGCCAATTAGGTATAAATTTTTATAAGTGCTACTGTCAAATTTACTAGCAATAATTGAAATAATATCGTTTTTATTAGTAATATTTTTAGTAGTTATTATTTTTGTTCCTAGTTCAAGAGACTCTAGTTTACCTATATTACCGTTTTCTACTTCTACCAGTTCTAAGCTCCCGCCTCCTAGATCTACTGCAATCCCTATGCTATCGCTTATACCAGACATCAACCCTTTAGCGGTTAATCTTGCTTCCTCTTCTCCTGAAATCACTCGAATTTCAAAATCATATTTTTCTTTAATATAATCAGTAAATTCCTGTGCTCTTGGGTGATCTCTAAGTACTGCGGTGGCAACGCATTTTATGTCGCTTACATCTAATTTTTGAAAGATATGTAAGAAATATTGTATTACCAGATACGCTTGGTGTTTAACATCAAATGATTCATTAGATAATAAGCTTAAGAGATCATTTTTAAACTTGGCGTTAAATATTTCTGGGGCCCCTACTTTGTTGCTTTCGTATACAACTGCCCTTATGGCGTTATAGCCAATATCCATTATCGCGCGGCGCATTTTTCTTCTTCTCTATGTTTCTTCAGCTAAGGAGGCCGACTCCTTGCCCTAAATTAATCGATAAATTTGCTTTTTATATGTATGTAAGTGATGCTATATTTATCAATTTTTGCAAACTATGCAGCGGGTTCTTCTTCGCTACTACCTTTTTTCCTTGGGTCGTACGGTGTTTGCGTAGGTACGAATGTAGGGGGTAAAAGTCTTTTTGTAAAGAACTTATCGTCAAAATACTTAATTTTTCTTGACCTGATAGGGGGGAAAGATTCGATAAGAACTATTTGTTCATCTCTTGGGAGCTGGATAACTTCTTGCGGTAAGAGCAGAGCTCGTTGAACATTTGATACGCTCTGAGTTCTGGTAGAAATATTAAGATCAAAGAATAATGGCTTATTGAAGGAAGTTTGCTGTACAGTCTTATTACCGCATAACTGTGAAATCAAATTCGCTGTTTCATAGTTGTTAGCAGCAAAAGTAATACGGAAAGTAGAGTTCGATAGGAACGAATTCATTCCAGCTTCTTCATAAGTTCCCTTTAACTGCTGTGTATCTTGTATAATTAAAAATAACCTTACCCTGTAACCCCTAAAATAAGCGATTCCTGCTTTAAATTGCTCCATTTTTCCAAGTGTTGGAAATTCATCCATTAGGAACATCACGCCATATGGTTCTTCTTTAGTATCAGGCATTTTTCTGCTCAAAAACTCAGTTGCTTGTTGATAGAATACCTGCATTAATTTTTGCAAGCGCTGTATGTTATCTGGCGTTAATCCAACAAATATAGTGGTTTTTTTCTTCTTAAATTCCATAACGTTGAAATCTGATGCCGCAGTAGCTGCATCAATCAGGGGATTAGCCCACAACTCAAGAGAGGAGTTCATCGTAGATATCACACCTGAGCGCTCTTTGTCTGCTTTTTGTAAAAAAGCTGCTATATTCATGTAGGCAACTGGGTGAATTACGTCTCCTAGAGTGTCTAACACTACTGCAAGATTATACACCACATCATCACTACGCATTGTTCTGACCACTTGTCCGAAGGATTTGATCTTAGTATCATCAGCGATCAAATATAATACTACGCCTAAGAATAAGCTGCGTGCTTCGTTGTTCCAGAAGTCTTTTTCAGGCATGATCAAATTGGATATTTTTTGTACGTCATCAACCATTTGTCCAGGTTTACTACTCACCCAGTCAATAGGGTTATAGCAGTGGGTAACACCATCTGGATTTGATGGTTCCCATACGTACACTTGCTGTCCCTGCTGCGACCTCCATCCACTTGTAAGTTGATGATTTTCAAGTTTAATGTCGTGCACTACAACGGAATGTTCCCAAAACAAAAGATTCGGTATTACAAATCCAACACCCTTACCGGAACCTGTAGGAGCAAAAAGCAGTGCGTGTTGAAAGCCATCAGCGACAAAATAACCTATGTCATCTAATCCAAGTAGCATTCCATGAGTAGCTCTAAGGCTCGCTCTTTCAATGTCAACTTGGCTTGCCCAGTCAGCTGAACCATAAACTGATTCTTTTTGCTTAAAGAATTCCAAACTTTTAATACTAGCAAAATTTGTCATGTACACTAAAGAGATAATGGACAGAGGGCCAATCATTGCAACGAGCAACTTGACTTTGAGATAATCATACGAATTCCAAGAAAGGGAGTTCCAAGCATGCATTAACCAGCTAGACCACTTATACAATATTCCAACCGCATTTAAATCTAGTCCAATATACCTAAACTCATTTGTAATAATGGAAATGATTGCTCCAGATATCCATAATGTACACAAGAGAACGAATGGATGAATTACTAAATGCCCAAAAATGGTTCTGGCTTTTTTTAAAATATTACTGAACATCTTGTTCTCCCTTCATACCTTTAAAATACACCTCAGAAACAAATCGTCTGCCGCCACCACCACGTTTTAACTGTACCACGATATCTACTACAGCTAAAATATATTTTTTGATCTCATCTGGTGGCATTCCTAGCCCAGCTTGCATCACCATAAGTTTCAGTTGTTCTAATGCCATAGCAGGGGCATCAGCGTGCAAGGTTGATATTGAACCAGGGTGACCTGTATTAATAGCTCGTAAGAAACTAAAAGCTTCTGCCCCACGCAATTCTCCTACTATAATTCTATCAGGCCTTAAGCGTAAACACGCTTCAATTAGATCTTGAGTTGTTACTTTTGCTCGTCCTTGACCACCTTTGGAAGCTAGTAAATGAACTCTATTTGGGTGATTATGTAATAATACTTCGCGTGCATCTTCAACCGTAATTAGTCTTTCATGAGTAGGAATTTCGCCCAGTGCTGCATTAGTAAAAGTAGTTTTACCAGTAGAAGTACCACCACTAATTACTATATTTTTTTTACAGAGCACTGCATGTCTTATGAACTCTTTTACTTTCTTTTCTTTCAAGTAATTGCACAAGATTGAGTTGTTTTCATCAACGAGTTCCTCGGTTGATGTGTTATCAAATGCTCCCATCTTAGCATATGCATCAAGAGATAGGTGCATTGTTGATCCTTTACGGATGGCAAAAGCAGCAAGATTTGGCTCAACGGCTGGTGGAAACACAATTTGAATACGATAGCCATTTGGTAATGTAGCAGAAAGAAGCGGGTTTTCCTCAGAAATTTTTTGCTCGGTTGATTGCGCAACTAATCGACCAAGGCCAAGTAAGTGATCAATATCAACTTCAGGTACTAATTCAAGTCTTTGGTCGCCTTTTTTTTCGACCCAAACCTCTCCTGGTTTGTTGATCATTAATTCATTTACCCCATCTTCAGCGAAGATATTTTTAAATGGCAAAAGATAAGTCTCAAGTGCGGCGAAACTCATCTCATTGGCCTCGGTTTACTTATCGCTGCTTTAGGGAATTTATAATCCTTATTAACATATATTCTCATTGGAGTTCCTTGATCAATAGTAATGGTTGGTTTAAATTGTTGTTCTTCAACAAAGGATTTTATAGTATCAGAAAGGTCTGTAAATGCCTGTTTAGAAGCATCTTGTGCTTTTGTGGCTTGTACATTCTGTGCAGTGTTTTGTATCAAGCCATTTGAAGCTGTGACTATTGTGCTCATTAAAGAGGTTAATTTAGCAGTTGGGGTTGCCGTAGCATCGGCAGCTAAATTGGTGCAGGCTGTTTGTATCTGTGTAAAAGTGGTTGAGGTTTTATCTTGAATGGAGGCAAGAACATTTGCACAAATTTGTACTCTTTTTTGATCATCAGTAACTCCTGCAGTAGCAGGTTGTGAAAATATTCCATTAGCAATGTTTTGAATGTTTGATGCATCAGCATTTCGATTAGCAGCTGCTTGAGAAGTTGACGGCGGTTTTATAAGGCTGTCCACTGCTTTAGCTAGAGCTACATTAAAAACAGACCGTAAAACAGCATTTGAAAATCTTTCGCTAAATTTATTATCGACTCTACCTTGCAAGCCTTTTCTACCTAAGTTGTCTACTCCTGAGCCACTTAAATTTATACTATATCCCGAGACAAGGTCTATTCTAGTCCATTCAATTCCAATACGTCCATAAGCCCCGCTAGTACCAGTAGCATAATTACCAAAAACACGTGATCCTTTAGGAATTAAAATATTTCTTCCCCATTCAGAATACACATCTCTTGTGATAATTGC
>JAAFHP010000099.1 GCA_013298405.1 Alphaproteobacteria bacterium
TATGTCGGAGATTTTATCTATGGCTTCTCCACAAGATTTGAAATTATGGGATAATTTGCGCCTTAGCTATACAGAAGCATCAGGATTGCCTGCATTACGCAAAGTTATATCAAATGAGCTTTACAACGGTTTAAGCGAGGATAATATCCTCATGTTTGCTGGTGCTGAGGAAGGAATATTTTGTACACTTCATGCTTTAATTGAAGCTGGTGATCATGTTATAGTTATAACCCCTTGCTATCAATCACTTCTTGAAATTCCGAAGCTAAAAGGAGCTGATATATCGGAAATTATGCTTAAAGAGGAAAATGACTGGCGCATTGATTTGGATAGCATAAAAAACGCAATTCAACCAAATACAAAATATATAATTATCAACTTTCCTCATAACCCTACAGGACAAGTACTAGAAGAAGATGAATTAAAAGGTTTAATTGATATATGTGAATCAAAAAATATTTGGCTTTTTTCCGATGAGGTATATAGGCTTCTTGGAACCCCAAATAAACCGTGGGCACAGCCAGCTGCAGAGCTTTATAGTAAAGCACTATCACTTGGCGTAATGAGTAAAGCTTTTGGAATGGCTGGCCTTCGAATTGGTTGGATTGCTTGTCAAGATAAAGCGATCTTAAAAAAAATAGAGAACCTGAAGTACTATACCTCTATATGTAATAGCGCACCAGCTGAAATACTAAGCCTTATATCCTTGCGCAATAAAGATATAATCCTAGAACGCAACAACCAGATAGTAAGCAATAATTTAAAAATTTTAGATCAGTTTTTTACAGAATATAATCACCTGTTTCAATGGACAAGGCCTCAAGGCGGTTGCGTGGGTTTTGTTAAATATAAGGGCCAAGAAAACATAGATTCTTTCTGCAAGAGATTAGCACAAGAAAATGGGGTTTTACTTATGCCATCATCAATTTATGGCCATGATAGCAATCATTTTCGTATTGGATTTGGCAGAAAAAACATGCCAGAATGTCTTGAGAAAATGAAGGAATTTCTATGATAAACCAAATGATTAGGTATTACACAACTGTAGTAACGTGTTTAGCAAATATTTGACGAGCAGCTGATTGGTCATTATGGTTAAAAATATACCTATCAAAAAAGTAACTTGTTAGCTTTAGCGCAGCTTCAATGTTGGGCAGTGAATCAAGATCATTAAAGTCTGGTAGAATAAGCAACCTATCAGCATAAGCAGAGCCACTGTTTTTTGATACCACCATGCCAGATTTTGGTGAAACATACAACAAATCATCTGATTTTCCTGTAACAGCACATTTTTCAAGCTGCAGTCGATATCCAGTTTCAGATAGTACATCTAGTTCTAGTTTAAAATAATTAGAAAAAGAGAAACCTTTCTTCATCTGTTCTAGGTACTCAAGTAAAGATGGAAATAAATTATTATGCGGTTCTCTTTCACAAAAGGCGCTTTTAAGGATACATACAACTGAATTAAATGCATATAATTTAGTCTTGTCGGAAATTAGTAATGCATTATAAGGTTTGATCAATTCTGCTTTTGCTGATCCCAAGTGTTCATGAAGCCTTGCTTGCCAGAAGAAATCAACCAGATTTCCAACAGCAAGTACATCACCGTTTTTTTTGCTATATTGCCGAAGTGTACCAGAATATATTCCATGGTTGGCAGTAAATACAGTAACAATGCTATAATTTTCTTTTAACGGAGTTTTAGAGATTATTATACCTTGATCTCGGAAATTCATGTAGAATCACTTTGTTTTTGAAAGAATATTATGTGAAAACTATTATGAAAACAATAAGATTAATATCGACATTATTGCTCGTTGTTCAAATTACATTTAACTCATATTTTGTATACGCAGAAGAACAATCATCAAAGGTCAAATTAGTGGTGGCCGGTGATTATTGGTGTCCATATAATTGTTTACCTGATTCAGATAAACCTGGATTCTTAGTCGAAATAGCACAAAGAGCACTTTATATCTATGAAATTGATGTAGAATATAAAATGATGGCTTGGAATCAAGCGCTTGAGAAAATAGCCACGGGAGAAATAGATGGTATACTAGGCATTAGTGTGCCAAGCGCAAAGAACTTGATTACAACAAAGTTACCCATTGAATATAGCCTCTCTGGCGTATATACAAGAAATGATAGTGATTGGGTATATGATGGGATTGAATCACTTAGGGGTAAAAAGATTTCATTTATTATGGACTACGTAATTGATGATTCAATAAATACTTTTTTTGGTAGCGAGTACACTAAAAACCCCGGAATGTTTTCTATTGAGGACAGCAAAAAGGCAGTGATTGAATCTATAGCAAATCTTCTAGAGAAAAAATCGGATATATACATAGAGGACGAAAGAGTTGTAAACTACTATATTAAACAAAATAATTTAAAAGCCTCGATTAAATATGCTGGTCGCGTTACTAAGAATAAATTACCTATATATATTGCCTTTTCTCCTAAAACGCCTAATGCTAAGAAATACACAAAATTTTTAGAAGAAGGCATAGCGTCATTAAAAGCCACAGGAGAATATGACGATGTCATATAAAATTGTTGAATACCAAGGTATTAACCCACTAATTGATGAGACGGTATATTTAGCAGACGGAGTAATAGTTGCAGGTGATGTCACTATAGGGGCAAATAGTAATATATGGTTTAATACAGTAATTAGAGGAGATGTAGAAAAGGTTATTATTGGACAAAATACCAATATTCAAGATGGAAGCGTAATTCATACTTCAAGGTTTGATGGTGCAACTAACATTGGTAGTAACATCACAATAGGCCATATGGCGCTAGTTCATGCATGTACGATTTATGATAATGCGTTTATTGGGATGCACTCAACTGTTATGGACAAAGCAATTGTTGAAGAGTTTGGATTTCTTGGTGCTGGAAGCTTATTGTCACCAGGAAAAGTGATCAAAAGAAATGAGCTATGGGTTGGGATGCCAGCTAAATTTGTAAGGTTAATAACCGATCAGGAAAAAGAATTTATGAAAGGTAATGTAGAAAATTATCTGGCACTTGCAAAGGAATATAAAAACAAGTAACTATATAGACTTTTAGTATGTTAAAATTTAGATATGTTGTGGTGGCTATAATTTCCATGGTAGCAAATATTGCTTATGGCGAATATGAATATACGCTGATTGAAAAAGATCAACATAGGATTCATGTTCTGACTTTAGACCCTAATGAGTATGATTTATCTATGGTTGCTTCACATAACTCTGTTTTCGGTCGTGAAAGAGTTGGCGATATTGCCAAACGAGAAAATGCTCAAATCGCATTCAATAGTGGCTTTTTTGAAATAGGGGACAATCAAGACGGAAGACCAACAGGCACGTTGATAATTGATGGTAAAATAGTTGGTTTAAGGACAACAGAGCACGCGTGTTTAATCAAAAAATCAAATAATTATGACGTAAAATTAATAACACCTTCATTGAAAATAAAAGCAAATAAAGAAGTAATAGAAGTTCAAAAATTTAATAAATTTGCGCTAGGAAACAATGTATTCTATTTCAACAACTACTGGGGTAAAAAGACTCTAAGCTCTTACACTGATAGAAAGGAAATAGTAATAGGACAAAATAATAAGATTCTAGAAGTATCAAACCATGGCAATAATGAAATACCAGCTGGCGGGTTGGTTATATCGTTTCCCGCAAGTTATAATGTAAGTGAATTTAAGCAAGGTCAAAAGATTGAGTTTATATGGAGTCCTGAATATTTACTTGAAAAAGGTACTTTTGCTGTAATGGGTATTCCAGCTTTGGTTTTAGATGGAGTAGTAAAGGATAAATTATCTAATGAAGAAAAACACGCTAGAACTGCTGTTGGAATAAAGGAGGATGGTAAAGTACTTGTTATTGTTGCAGAGCATTATTATCGCTCAGATATGTCTAGTCTAAATATCAAAGATATAAAAAAGATAATGGATAAAAAAAATATGCCCATGGCGACCACTACAGTATCAGATATTAAGAAGCTATTAGTCAATGATGTGCCGCAAGAAAATATGCCAGTTGGACTCACTACTTTAGAACTTGCAAATTTAATGAAAGAGCTAGGGGCAACACAAGCCATAAACCTTGATGGAGGGGGGTCATCAAGTCTATACATAGCTGGAAAGTATGTAAACCAATCTTTTGGTGATAAAGATGAAGGCAATGGACAGAAAATAATCAGACCTGTTTCTGATGCAATAATTATCAAGAAGAAGTAGAGATTATCCTATTATAAAGGTTTTAGCCTGGTAGCAAATAGCCACTCATAACCATCTGGATCAAGAACGCTACAAAACCTATCTCCCCAAAACGAATCGTTTGGGGCAATTACGCTTTCAGCTCCATTATCAGTAGCCTGTTTGTATAATTTATCTACATCATGGCAATATATATATACATTAATTGGCATCTCAACACTAAGATTCTTAGGTGATTTTTTTGTTGTTCCATATGCCCCTTCTGGACAAAACATGATCAATACCTCTTCCATTTTCATTGATACATGTTGTGTTGCTCCT